>DASUXS010000143.1:0-6765 GCA_036377855.1 Moraxellaceae bacterium | reverse complement strand
GTATTGGCAGCGCCTGGCCGGGATGCCGGAGCTGTCCGCAGACTTTCGCGCCATCGCGGCCGCCAATGTCCTGCTGCTGCAACGCCTGCAAGCCTTGTCGCCACCGCAGGCCTGAAATGAAAAAACCGCGCTGAGGCGCGGTTTTTTTTGACACAAGCAATGCTCAGTATTTCACGCTGCAGCCATAGGGCTGGGTCACCGGCGTTTTCACCGGCTGCTTGGCGGCGAGGGCGGCCAGCACTTCCGGCACATACTGCGTGGCCTGGGCCAGGTCTTCCTTTTTCGGGCTGGGGATGCTGTCGATGGCGCCGATATAGCGCAGCGTGCCCGTGCCGTCGATCACGAAGACATGCGGCGTGGTCTTGGCGCCATAAAGCTGGCCGACCTTGCCGTCGCGGTCGAAGAGATAGGCCGTGGGTGACGTTTTCCAGTCGGCCGCGATCTTGTCGGATTCCGCCGGCGTGATGTCACCCTGCTTGCCCTTGGCGGAGGAATTGATGCTCAGCCAGACCACGCCCTGGGCGGTGGCCTCTTTCTGCTGTTTGGGGATGTTGCCGCTTTCATAATGCTTCTTCACGAAAGGGCAGCCGGGATTGGTCCACTCCAGCACCACGGTTTTGCCGGCGAATTCGCTGAGCGAACGTTCCTTGCCCTTGCTGTCGGTCAGTGTGAAGGCCGGCGCCTTTTCGCCGACTTTGACGTTGGCCTGGGCCACAGGTGCCGCGAACAGCAGGGCTGCCATGGCAGCGATGAACAGGTTTTTCATGGTGCTCTCCTTTTCCGTTTGTTTGTTCAGCAGGGTGATGCGTTTCAGGGTTTCGCGGCGGCGCTGGCCAGGGCTTCCTGCACCAGCGCGGGCGTCAGCAGCTGCGGCAATACCTGCGGCTCGCCCTCGGCAGGATAGAGCACATACAGCGGCACGCCATTGCGGCCGAAGGATTGCAGGTATTGCGTGATGGCTGGATCGCGCCGCGTCCAGTCGCCTTTGAGATAGCTGACGCCATGGCGCAGCAAGGCAGTTTTCACCGCGTCCGTGGACAGGGTGCTGCGTTCATTGGCCAGGCAGGTGATGCACCAGGCTGCCGTCATATTCACCAATACCGGTTTTTTCGCGGCGCGCAGGGCCGCCAGCTTTTCCGCACTCCAGCTTTCTGTGCTGCTTGTAGTGGTGGTGACGCTGGCAACGGGAGCGCTCTGCGACAAAGGCAGCACGATGGCGGCGGCAAGCGCCAGTCCCGCAATCAGCTGCGGAACGCGGCGACCTTGCGCACGCCGCAGCAGCCAGATGCCGAATGCCAACAGGACCAGGGCGCCCAGCAGCCAGGCCATGGCCAGCGGCGAGGTCTGTTCGCCATACACCCAGAGCAGCCACACCACGGTGAGCAGCAGGGGGAAAGCCAGGAATTGCCGGAAACCTTCCATCCAGGCACCGGGACGCGGCAGGATTTTCGCCAGGGCGGGAATAAAGCCCAGCAGCAGTAGCGGTAGCGCCAAGCCCAGCCCGAGTGCGGCAAAAACGGCAAGCGCTGCCGCCGCCGGTTGTGACAGCGCATAACCCAGCGCTGTGCCCATGAAAGGCGCCGTGCAGGGACTGGCGACAACGGCAGCCAGCACGCCGGTAAAGAAGGCGCTGCGATCACCGCGACCTTCCGTCAGCGACTGCCCCAGGCCAGCGAGTCCGGCACCGATTTCCAGCAGCCCGGCAAAACTCAGCGCCATGACAAACAGCAGCAGCACCAGGGCGGCGACAAAACGCGGTTCCTGCAACTGGAAGCCCCAGCCTATCTGTTCGCCGGCGGCCCGCAGTGCCAGCAGGATGCCGGCCAGCACGAGAAAGCTCAGGACCACACCCAGCGTGTAGAAAATACCGTGGCGGCGCAGGGCGGGGCGGTTGTCAGCCTGTTCCAGCACCGCCAGCGCCTTGAAGGACAGCACGGGGAACACGCAGGGCATCAGGTTGAGGGTGATGCCGCCCAGCAGGGCCAGTCCCAGGGCGGGCAGCAACGCCAGCAGGCTGAATGAAGCAGCAGCTGTCGCAGCGGCGTCACGATAAGCGGCCTGGAACTGCAGGCCCTGGTCGCCTTGCACCAGCAGCACCGGGAAAACCGGCGCCGCCTTTACGAAATATTCGCTGACCGGAAGGCTGGCCTGCCAGCCAGTTTCCGTTTTTTCCCACTGCGGCGTGGCGGCATTGGTGATGAGCTGGGGGGTTTCCGGAAAAAACGTCCATTGCGAAATATCGGCGGGCAGGCTGCCGCTGAAGCGAACGGTGAGCTTGTCTCCGGCCATGCCGTATTCGGCTTGGCCCGCGGCGGTTTGTGGCTGGCGTCTGGCGCTGCGTGCGAAATCACCGGCCCAGGCGCTGTCCACGGCAGGCGCCTTGGCGACCGGCAGGCTGAGGCGGTATTCGCCTTCGCCCGGAATGCATTCCTCCTGGCATACCAGCCAGTCGGCCTTGAGCACGATATCCAGTTTTTTCGCGGCGAAGCCGGCGGGTATGGTCAGGGTGACCGGCAGCAGCACGCGGTCGCTGTAGCCGTAATTGACCAGGTTCTGTATGGGCAGGCGTTCCGGCAACGGCCATTCGATGGCGCCGGCGCTGACCCCACCGGGCAGGGTGAAATGCATATTGGTGGAGCTGCCGGAGTCGCCGGCATTTTTCCAGTAGCTGTGCCAGTGCGCATCGTGACGCAGCAGCAGGCCCAGTTTCAGCGTCTGGCCCGGTACCGCGGTATTGCTGGAGGAAACCAGCCGGGAGTGCAGATGATCCGTGCGCAGTTCGGCTGAACTGGCGGCCAGCGCGGTTGCGCACAGCAGCCATAGGGTCAGCAGGGAGAAAAGACGCGCGGCCATGGGCGGGATTTCCAGCGGGGATGGGCCGAGCATACGCAGCCGGCATCGTGACGTCTGTTATTTTTCCATGACGTCGACGGAAAAACCGCAATCAGGGTAGGGGCTTAGACCACTTCACCAGCCGCGTGCCCCGAAGACCAGGCCCACTGGAAATTGAAGCCACCGAGATGGCCGGTGACGTCCAGCACTTCGCCGATGAAGTAGAGACCGGGCTGCAGCCGGCTTTCCAGGGTGCGGGAAGAGACATCGTCCGTGGCCACGCCCCCCAGCGTCACTTCGGCCGTGCGATAGCCTTCGGTGCCCGAGGGTTTGAGTTGCCAGTCCTGCAGCTGGGCGGCGATATCGGCCAGCACGGCATCCGGGATTTCCGCCATGGCGGTTTCCGCCTGCGCGCTCCAGATCAGCGTCTGCAGTTCCTGCACCAGGCTTTTGGCCAGGCGGTCGGCCAGCAGGGTGCGCAGCAGGGAACGGGGATGCTGTTTCTTTTGCGCCAGCATCCAGGCCTGCAGGTCTTCGCCAGGGAATAGATCCACGCTCACGCTTTCGCCGGGGAACCAGTAGTTCGATTGCTGCAGCACGGCGGGGCCGGAGAGGCCGCGATGCGTGAACAGGATGTTTTCCGTGAAACTGCGGCGCGGATTGCTGAGCGTGGCTTCATGCGCCAAGCCCGATAGTCTTTCCGACACGGCTTTGAAACCATCGCTGAACATGAAGGGCACCAGGCCCGCGCGCGTGGGCAGCACGTTGTGGCCGAACTGGCGCGCGATGTCGTAGCCGAAACCGCTGGCGCCCATGGTGGGAATGGACAGGCCGCCGGTGGCCACCACCAGCGATTCCGCCGTGAAGACACCGAGACTGGTTTGCAGGCGGAAGCGCTGCGCGCCTTTGCCGTCGGCACTGATCTCGCTGATCTCACAAGAGTTGCGTATCACCACCTCGCCTTTGGCGCATTCCGCCAGCAGCAGGTCCAGGATGTCACGGGCGGAGTCGTCGCAGAAGAGCTGCCCGTGCTTGCGCTCATGCCAGGCGATGCCGTGCTTTTCCACCAGGGCCATGAAATCCCATTGCGTGTAGCGGGAGAGGGCGGAAATGCAGAAATGCGGATTGTCCGAAAGGAAGTTGTCGGGCTCGACAAAGAGATTCATGAAGTTGCAGCGCCCGCCGCCCGACATCAGGATTTTCTTGCCCACCTTGTTGCTGCGGTCCAGGACCAGCACGCGGCGGCCACGCTGGCCGGCGGTGAGGGCGCACATCAGGCCGGAGGCGCCGCCGCCGATCACGATGACGTCGTAGGAATTGCTCATGTCGGATCAGGTCTGGCGGCTGGGGCTGGAGGGAAGAAGGGCGGCGATTCTAGCGCATCAGGGCCGCGCTTACTCTTCCAGGCGCAGCCCTGCAGGCTGGTCTCAGGCTTTCAGCTTGCCGGTGATGGTGGCCAGCCTGGCGCCCACGGCCTTGGCCGCGGCCTGCTGCCTGTCATCGGTCAGGTCACCGTTCTCATTGAAGGCCGAGCTGGCGCGCGACACGGTGACCTGGTCGGGGATCACGGTCAGGCCCAGGATGGTGAGGTATTGCCGCGTCGCCAGCAGCGAACGCACGCCGCCGAAGCCGCCGGGCGAGGCTGCGGAAATGGCCGCGGTCTTGCCTTCGAAATGACGCAGGCCGGATTTGCCGGAAGGATCGGGCCGGCTCATCCAGTCCAGGGTGTTTTTCAGCAGCGGCGGGAAAAAGCCGTTGTATTCCGGCGTGACGATCAGCAGGCCGTCATTCTGCGCCAGCAGCTCCAGCAACTTCACCGCGGACGGCGGCATGCCGCTTGCGGCCTCATCGTCACCGTTGTAGATCGGCATGGGGTAGTCCTTGAGGTCCACCACTGTCACTTCCGCCCCGGCTTCGCGGGCACCGGCCACGACAATGGGAAACAGCTTGCGGTTCAGGGATTCCTTGCGGGTGCTGGCGCAGAAGGCAAGCAGTTTGACGGCCATGGTGACTCCATTTTTTAAGGGCTGGACTTTTAAAAGGCTGTTTTTTTAAAGACAGGAAAAAAATCAGGGAACTTCTTCCACCCGGATTTCCAGGGGAATGCGGCTGCTGGATTGCTGGCGGTACTGGCTGGCAATGCCGGAGCCGCTGACCTGCACACTCTGCTCGATATTCGAGAGCGCTGTCCACTGGCCCAGCACGGACTGGATCTGCGTCTGTGTACCTTCACGGTTGACCACGCCTTGGCGATTGGCCAGCTCGGCCTGCTGGAAGCGCACATCCAATAGCACGCGGCCATCGGGTTGCAGGCGCGGTGTCACCTGCATGCCGCTTTGCACCGGCACGTATTGCTGGCCGAGATTGCCGCTGGCGGACACGGTGAGGTAGGGCACATCGCTGCCGGTATTGATAAGCACGCTGCTGCCTTCGGTGGCGGTGACGCTGTATTCGTTGTGGCCGCTGCTCTGGCGCTGCTGGTCCTGGGCACGGATATCGACACGGCCACTGACATCGCCATTCTGGATACGCACCTTGCCATTCGCGCCCAGCTCGCGCTGGCTGCTGCTTTGCGTGGCCTGGCGGCGCACGGTGACGCGCAGGTTTTTCAGGGGGCGGTCGAGTTTCTTCAGGTTGGCCAGGATGAGGGGCAGCTTGTCCGGCGTGGCGCGGATGATGAGCTGGTCACGGTAGGCGGCCACGCTGCCCTCGGGGCCGGCCATGGCGGAGAGCAGGGGCGCGAGTTCATCGGCGCGGGTGCTGTAGACGATTTCGGTCTGCAGGTCCTGGGCCCGTGAAAGCGCAGGCAGCAACATCAGGATGGCCAGCAGGGCGAGGATGGGGCGGTAGGTTTTCATGTTGCGACCTCCTGTTTTCCGGCGAGTGTTCCCTCAGATGTCGAGATTGCGGAAATCCACGACCTCGCGGGAACGCTCCCACATTTCCATGAAACGCTGGCTGGCGCGCTGCGCATGCGGAATGGATTTGGCCGCCAGCATGCCTTTGAAGCCTTCCGGGCCGTCGCGGCGCAGCAGGCCTATGCCGTCGGCCACTATCCAGGCTTCGCGCTGCTCCTGTTCGGAGTTGAAGTCCTGCTCGTTCAGCTGCCGGATACGCAGGCTGCTGGGCAGCCGGCGCGACAGGTTCACCACCTTGTGGCCCCAGCGTATGGCGATGGCGGGATCGCCGACCAGGATGCGGGCATCGCTGAAACGGCTGCGCCGGGCAAAGGCCGAGAGTGCATCAGCGAAGGCGGTTTCGTTGTAGCGTTCCGGTTCGAAATCGGGCGTCAGGATAAACAGCTCGCGCCGTGTCTGGCGCAGCAGCAGCTGCTCCGCACGGACGAAATCCTCCAGGCCATCCAGCCTGAGCAGGGTTTCCGACTCTCCCAGGTGGAAGCCGGCGAGGACATCTTCGAAAGGCGTGCTCATCGTGCAGCAACTCTCCGGTGCTTATTCGGCGCTGTCCAGGAACCAGTAGCCCAATGCCAGCTGTTCCGCCAGCCATTCCATCGCTTCTTCATGGCCGGTCCAGGCGGACAGGGCGGCTGCCTCCAGGCGGCGGTGGTCCGCCAGCAGCTTCACGAAGCCGGCCAGCGCGGGCGGGAAATCGATTTCCTGGCCATTGATGAAGAGGGCGTCGGGCTGGCCGTCGCGCAAGGTATAGAGGCAGCGTGATGCCGGGTCGCGGCGCAGCAGGGCCCCGCTGGCCAGTGCTTCACGGATTTCATCCGCCGTCAGCTCGTCACCCTGCGGCTCATAGTCTTCATATTTGGCTTCGGACAGGAAGGGCGCGATGGCCTGGCGGAGAGACGCTTTGTCCTGCAGCAGCGTCAGGACCTGGGTGCGCAGGGCATCGATATCGGCATCGCTGAGCTCACCCGGGGCGACCGCGGCGCGGCGGCCGGCATCGGCAAACAGCTGGCGGCTGCCC
>DASUXS010000142.1:0-6613 GCA_036377855.1 Moraxellaceae bacterium | reverse complement strand
CAGGACAACGGATTACTTCTTGTCGTCCTTCACTTCTTCGAACTCGGCATCGACCACGCCGTCGTCCGCGGCACCGGCCTGTGCACCCGCACCGGCGTCGGCACCACCCGCGGCCTGGGCCTGCTCGGCATAGGCCTTCTGCATCACCGGCATGGAGGCCTGGCTCAACGCCTCGACCTTGGCCTCGATGGCATCCTTGTCGCTGCCCTGGATGGCTTCTTCCACATCCTTGATGGCGGCTTCAATGGCGGTCTTTTCGTCGGCCGTCACCTTGTCACCGAGATCGGTGATCGCCTTTTTCGTGGCGTGCACCAGCTGGTCGGCGCTGTTGCGGGCATTGACCAGCTCGGCGAACTTGCGGTCTTCCTCGGCATTGGCTTCGGCATCGCGCACCATCTTCTGGATTTCTTCCTCGGACAGGCCGGAGTTCGCCTTGATGACGATGCTCTGTTCCTTGCCCGTGGCCTTGTCCTTGGCGCCGACATGCAGGATGCCGTTGGCGTCGATGTCGAAGGTCACTTCGATCTGCGGCATGCCACGCGGAGCCGGCGGAATGTCGGAGAGGTCGAAACGGCCCAGCGACTTGTTCTGCGAAGCCTGCTTGCGCTCACCCTGCAGCACGTGGATGGTCACGGCGGTCTGGTTGTCGTCGGCGGTGGAGAAGGTCTGCGATTTCTTGGTGGGAATCGTGGTGTTCTTCTCGATCACCGGGGTGGCCACGCCGCCCATGGTTTCGATGCCCAGCGTCAGCGGGGTCACGTCCAGCAGCAGCACGTCCTTGACGTCGCCGGAGAGCACGGCGCCCTGGATGGCGGCGCCTATGGCCACGGCTTCGTCCGGATTCACGTCGCGACGCGGTTCCTTGCCGAAGAATTCCTTCACCTTGTCCATCACCATGGGCATGCGCGTCTGGCCGCCCACGAGGATGACGTCACCGATGTCGGACACCTTGAGGCCGGCATCCTGCAGCGCCACCTTGCAGGGCTCGATGGTGCGGGCCACGAGGGCCTCCACCAGCGATTCCAGCTTGGCGCGCGTCACCTTGATATTGAGGTGCTTGGGGCCGGTGGCATCGGCAGTGATGTAAGGCAGGTTCACTTCCGTCTGCTGCGCGGAAGACAGTTCGATCTTGGCTTTTTCAGCGGCTTCCTTCAGGCGCTGCAGGGCCAGCGGATCGTTGTGCAGGTCTATGCCCTGCTCTTTCTTGAATTCGTCAGCGAGGTAGTCGATGAGCTTGAGGTCGAAGTCTTCGCCGCCCAGGAAGGTGTCGCCGTTGGTGGACAGCACTTCGAACTGGTGCTCGCCATCCATCTCGGCGATTTCGATGATGGACACGTCGAAAGTGCCACCGCCCAGGTCATAGACGGCAATCTTGCGGTCGCCTTCTTTCTTGTCCAGGCCGAAAGCCAGCGCCGCGGCCGTCGGTTCGTTGATGATGCGCTTGACGTCGAGACCGGCGATCTTGCCGGCATCCTTGGTGGCCTGGCGCTGCGAATCGTTGAAATAGGCCGGCACGGTGATCACGGCTTCGGTCACCGGCTCACCGAGGTAATCCTCGGCGGTCTTCTTCATCTTCTTCAGCACTTCAGCGGAAATCTGCGGCGGCGCTTTCTTGTCGCCCTTCACTTCCACCCAGGCATCGCCATTGGGCGCGGCAGCGATGGTGTAGGGCACCATCTTGATGTCTTTCTGCACCACTTCGTCGGTGAACTTGCGGCCGATGAGGCGCTTCACCGCGAACAGGGTGTTCTTGGGATTGGTCACGGCCTGGCGCTTGGCACCGGCACCCACCAGCACTTCATTGTCGGTGTAGGCCACGATGGAGGGCGTGGTGCGCGCGCCTTCCGCATTTTCGATGACCTTGACCTTGTCGCCTTCGAGGATGGCGACGCAGGAATTGGTGGTGCCCAGGTCGATACCGATGATCTTGCCCATTTGCTTGTCTCCTAATGCAGCTGTTACTGGCGGCCGGGGAGTCCCGGGATAACCGCCTTAATATGATGTCTTCCGATATGGCGATGGCCATGCGGATTTCAAGGGAATCTGTTTGAAACAGGTGGCTGGATAGTCAATCCGCATGCTTCTCCCGACGCTTCTATCCCTCTCCCGGAGCGCGCCTCCCTCTCCTCGCCTAGGCGAAGAGAGGGCCGGGGTGAGGGGCGGCGGTCAATCCACCACCGGCCCTCATCCGCCCTCCGGGCACCTTCTCCCGGAGGGAGAAGGGAAGTAGCTTCGGGAGAGGGAGAGCCCTTAACCCGCCGTCGCCACCACCACCATCGCCGGCCGCAGCAGGCGGCCCGACAGCGTGTAACCCTTGGCCAGCACCGCGGTCACCGTATTGGCGGCGACGCCGGCGGCGGGCTGCATGCTCACGGCCTGGTGCAGCTCGGCATTGAAGGCCTCGCCCACCGGATTCACCTGCTCCACGGCATTACGCTTGAGCGCATCCAGGAAAGCCTTGTGCGTCAGCACCACGCCTTCACGCAGCGCTTTCGTCGCTTCATTGTCAGCGGGGGTGGAGTCCAGGGCGCGCTCCAGGTTGTCGACCACGTCGATCAAGGCACCGGCAAAACGCTCCACGGCGAACTTGCGGGCATTGTCGGCCGCGCGCTCGGCACGCTTCTGGATATTCTGGATTTCCGCCTGGGCGCGCAGCTGCACGTCGCGGAGCTGGGCTTCCAGCTCGGCCACGCGGGCGGTCAAATCAACGGCCGCAGCCTCGGCGGCGGCTTCGGGAGACGGCGTCTCCGGGGTTTCCGGCTCTTGCCGGGGATCGAGATTGTCCTGATCTGCCATGACTGAAATGCCTCACTTACCGGCCGCGACAGGCGGCCAACATCCAAAACCGCAGGCATTCTGGGGGCTTGGCGCCAGCTTTCAAGGGTTTTGTAAACGGAACTGCCTATTTGCCGGCGGTTTCGGGGGTGGAGAGGGCGCGGGAGAGGATGGTGGCGGTGACTTCCACCAGCGGAATGATGCGCTGGTAGGCCATGCGGGTGGGGCCTATCACGGCCAGGCGGCCCAGCACGCAGCCGTTGGCGGTATAGGGGGCGGTGACCAGGCTGAGGTCTTCGAAGGGGGCGTAGCCGGATTCGGCGCCGATATAGATTTCCACGCCCTCGCTCTGCTGGCAGCTGTCCAGCAAATGCAGGATGTCGCGCTTGGCGGTGAAGGCCTGGAACAGCTCCTGCAGCCGCTCTATGCCGCCGGTTTCGCCAAGACGCAGCAGGTTGGCCTCGCCGGTCAGCACATAGTCGGCGCTGGGCCGGGGCGCGGCGAAGGTGCGCTCGGCCAGTTCCACGGTGGAATGCAGCAGGGCGTCCAGGCGGCGCTGGTCGTCGCGCAGGCCGTGCAGCAGGCCCTGGGTGATGTCGCCCAGGCTGCGCCCGGCGAAATGGTGGTTGAGGTAGTTGCTGGCCTGGGTGAGCTCGGCATCGCCGAAGACACGATCGGTCTGGATGAGCTGGTTCTGCACGTCGCCATTGGCGCAGACCACGATGGCCAGCAGGCGGCGCTCGTCCAGGCGCACGAATTCGATATGGCGCAGGTCCACCAGGTCGCGGCGCGGCACCATGACCAGGCCGGCATGGCGGGTGAGCTCGGCCAGAGTGGCGGAGGCCCGTTCCACCAGCTCGCGCGCCGGGCGGCCGGGGGTCAGCTCCTCCACCAAGGTGCTGACCGTGGCTTCGTCCAGCGCCTCGGTGGTGAGCAGGCGATCCACGAAAAGCCGGTAGCCCTGCTGCGTGGGCACGCGGCCGGCCGAGGTATGCGGCGCCGCCAGCAGGCCACGCTCCTCCAGCTGCGCCATGACATTGCGCACCGTGGCCGAGGACAAAGGCAGCTCCGCCATCTGCAGGAGATGCTTGGAGCCGACCGGTTGGCCGTCACGGATATAACACTCGACGAGTGTCTTGAAGAGAAGCTGGCTGCGATCCATGGGGCGTTTATAAAGCCTCATCCCCGGCTTGTTAAGGCCGGATGACGATGTTGGGGATAAAGCAGAGATGGGGGCCGACGGCGCCCTTATAAAGGCCACGGCCATGGCCTATCATCGCGGCATCATGCCGCCGGATGCGACACCCGCCCATGCTCAGCCATCTCAAGATCCGTGACTTCGCCATCGTCTCCAGCCTGGAGCTGGATTTCCGCCCCGGTTTCTCCGTCATCACCGGCGAGACCGGCGCCGGCAAATCCATACTGATGGACGCCCTGGGCCTCTGCCTGGGCGACCGCGCCGAGTCCGGCGTGGTGCGGGCCGGCGCCGAACGTGCCGATGTCAGCGCCGGTTTCGATATCCGCCGTATCGCCGGCGCCCGCGAATGGCTGCAGGAACGCGAGCTGGAGGCGGATGACGAGTGCTGGCTGCGCCGCACCGTCAGCGCCGACGGCCGCTCCCGCGCCTATATCAATGGCAGCCCCGCCACCCTGGCCGATGTGAAGGCCCTGGGCGAGATGCTCATCGACATCCACAGCCAGCACGAGCACCAGTCCCTGCTGCGCAAGGAAAACCACCGCCTGCTGCTGGACGCCTGCGCCGGACTCGGCAACGAAGCCTGCGAACTCGCCACGCAGTTCCAGCACTGGCAGAAAGCCGCGCGCGAACTCAACCAGCTCACCAAGGCCGGCGACGCCCAGCGCGAACGCCTGGAGCTGGTCAGCCACCAGCTGGATGAATTGCAGAAGCTGGGCCTGAAGACCGGCGACTATGAAAAGCTGGAGCAGGACCACGACGCCCTGGCCAATCTCGGCAGCCTGCTGCAGAACGGCGACCTGGTGCTGGACCGTCTCAGCGAAAACGAAGGCGACAATGCCACGCGCTGCCTGCAACAGGCGCTGAAGGCGCTGGAAGGCGAACGCAGCCGGCATCCGCGTTTGAACGAAGTCGCCGAACTGCTGGACAGCGCCCTCATCAATATCCGCGAAAGCGCCGGCAGCCTGCGCCACTATCTCGACAGCCTGGAAGCCGACCCCGCCCGCCTCAGCGAACTGGAAGACCGCCTGGCCGCCGTGCATGCGCTGGCGCGCAAGCATCGTGTCACGCCGCAGGAGTTGCCGGAGCTGCAGGTGACGCTGGCGGAAGAACAGCAGCAGCTGACCCGCGCCCAGGACCTGGATGCCCTGGCCCGCGAAGTGGCCACGCTGGAAAAGACCTATTTCGCCGCCGCCGAAAAACTGCGCGCCGCCCGCAACAAGGCCGCCAGCAAATTCAGCGCCGATGTGCTGGCCCGCCTGAAACTGCTGGGCATGCCCAATTCGCGTTTTGAAGTGGCGCTGACCGCGCTGGAAAAACCGTCGGCCGCCGGCCTGGACGATATCGAATTCCTGATCAGCGCCAACCCGGGCCAGCCGCTCAAGGGCCTGGCCAAGGTCGCCTCCGGGGGCGAGCTGTCGCGCGTGTCGCTGGCCATACAGGTGGTGAATGCCAAGCATTCGCCGGTGCCGGTCATGGTCTTTGACGAAGTGGATGTGGGCATAGGCGGCGGCATTGCCGAAGTGGTGGGTCGCGTGCTGCGTGAACTGGGCGAATACGCCCAGGTCTTTTCCATCACCCACCAGCCGCAAGTGGCTGCCCTGGGCCATCAACACCTGCGCGTGGAGAAATCCGTCAGCAAGGGCGCCACGGAAAGCCGGGTGCGCGAGCTGACGCATGAGGAACGCGTGGAGGAAATCGCGCGTATGTCCGGCGGCGTCACCATCACGCCGGAAACACGCAAACATGCCGAGGCCATGCTGGCCGCCACCTGAGCCGGTGCAACGCACAAGGAAGTTCCATGTCTGTCGTCCCCCTGCTGCGCTGCAACAGCCTGAATGACACCCGTGATTTCTATCGCGCCCTGCCCGGTTTTTCCGCAGAGGCAACGGCAGAAGGCACATTGACGGTTGCAGGCCTAGGCGCCCGCCTGGTCTTTACAGCCCAGGACCTGTGGCAAAGCCCTCCCGTTTTTAGCGGCACCTTCTATTTCACCGTGGACGACATCGACAGCCTGTTTGCGCAACTCGGTAGCAGCGTGACCGTCAGCTGGCCACCGCAGGACATGGGCTACGGTTCCCGTGAATTCGGTATCCGCGATTGCAATGGCTATACGCTGGCTTTCCAGCAGGCTCGCGGCTGACCTTTAAAAAGCTTTCCAGGATTTACCCGGATGCGTACAAGAAAAAGAAAACCGCTGCTGGTTCCCCTGGTCCTGCTGGCGGCCCTGGCTGCATTGCTGCATTTCTCCGGCGCCCTGGACCGCCTGGACAACCGCCTGGGCGATTTCCTGCTGCAGCATGAATCCGCTTCGCGTACGCCGCCGGCCGATATCGTGCTGGTGGCCATAGACCAGAAAAGCCTGGAAGACGAAAAGCTGGCTGAAGCCGCCGGCTCCTGGCCCTGGCCGCGCGCCGTGCATGGCGAGCTCATCGATGGCCTGCAGGCCTTTGCACCACGCGCCATCGCCTTCGACGTTTTTTTCAACGAAGCCGACCGTTTCCGCCCGGAAAGCGATGCCGTGCTGCATGACACCGCGCAGCAGTACGACAACCTCTTCTTCCCTTCCCTGCTGCTGGGCGACGGCAAAGGCGCTCCGCTCTCGGCACTGCCGGAAAGTTTCGGTGCCCGCAAAAAAGCCGA
>DASUXS010000141.1:0-7269 GCA_036377855.1 Moraxellaceae bacterium | reverse complement strand
ACCGTTGAGCTCTTGGCCACGGTGAGGGCAGCGGTGTTCACGGTGTAGCTGTTGGTGGCGCTGTGCTTGCCGTCCTTAGCCACGTCGCCCGAGTAGGTGCCGGCGGCATCGCCGAACACGGTGTCGGTGAAGGTGGTGTTGTCAGCGGAGCCGACGTTGGTCTGCGCGGAAGCGGCAGGGGCCAGCGTGCCGGCGGTGGCCACATAGGCACCGGTGCCGTCGGTGGTCTGGTAGGCGGTAGCCTGCAGGCTCACGTTGGCGGTGTTGCCGGTGACAATGCCGTTAGGCATGTTGGCGACCACATAGACGGTGATGGTGGTATCGGCCGCCAGTTCGTCGATGAAGGTGGCGGTGTCCTGGGCGGACTGGTAGTTGGTGGTGGCGCCGCTTTCAACATAAACACCGGTGATGGTGCCGTCGAAGTTGTCGCCCACCAGGTTGGCCGCATCCAGCTTGAAGTCCTGCACGGAGTTCGAGTTGTTGGTCACGGTGAAGGCAATCACCTGGGCAGAGGAGCCCGGGGCGACGGTGGTGGCACCGCCGGACTGCGCCACCGTCACATTGACGACGCGGTCGACCTTGAAGGTGGAAGCGTTACTGCTGACAGCGGTCTGCGCCGTGCCGCCCACGGAATAGGCGACCGACGCCGTATTGCTGACCGTGGTGCCGGCAGTGGTGCCGGCGGCGAATGCCTGCGGCATCGCCCCCACCGTCAGCAGGCCGGCGGCAAGCGCCAGCCCGATACGGGTATTGCGGGTTTTCATGATGTCTGACTCCAAAAAAGGCTCGTTGAAGGGAACCGGTTTTTTTCGGCCCGAACTGCCCTGGGGCAGCAACAACAACCATCACGAAGTCAGGATTTCAGGCCAAAGGAATCCCGCCTCCGGTTGAACACCGGAAGTTCACAGACCTGTCCTTGAGCGGGATTTCCTTTTGCGGGCCTACCGCAGCCCTAATCCCCGCGTCTTGTGCGCGGGGTTTCCCCTGTCAACTTGTTCTCTTGGCGGCGGCCCTGAAAGACGCCGGGAAAATCCCCATGATTTTCCCGGCCAGGCTTCAGCGCAGCACCGCGCGATACGACACGTCTCCCTCACCCCCGCCCTTGAGCGGTGCGGTCAGCGTCCAGCGCAGATGCGTGACATCGCCGCCATTGGCAGCGCGCGTCTTGCCATCGGCGCCTTTCACCGTCAGCTGGGCGAACACGCCGAAGGTCTTGCCGCCATCCACGGAAGCCTCCAGGCGCGTACCGTTGCCCAGCGCGGAATTCGCCACATAGGCGAGTTCCCTGGGCACGGGGTTGTTCACCACCACGTTCTGCACCGGCTCGGTGCCGGTGTTGCGGTAGGTGATGACGTAGATGATTTCCTGGCCGGGCACGGCATTGGTGAGCGGCTCGCGCTTCACGGTTTTCTTGCCGTCCTTGCCAGCCACTTCCTTTTCCTGGAAGGCCGCGCTGCTGAGCTGCACTTCGGCAGAAGCGAAAGCAGGCAGCAGCAGGCCCAGGGCCAGCAGCGGCGCCGCCAGGCGGCGCAGCAGGGAGGTGGAGCGGGATGATGCGGTCATGATGGAACTCTCCTTGAGGTTGAACGGATCGCTCAGTCGATCGTCACCTTGAAGGTTACTGTATGAGACGTGCCCGGCGCTGCCACGGCGGCGACGGTGCCGAGATCCACACTCACCAGGCCCTTGGCATTGCTGCCGGCGGGAATGGCGTCGAACTTGCCGGCGTCATCGCCGCTGCCATCGGTCAGCGTCGTGCTGTCCAGGGTCAGCGTGCCCGGCTTGTAGGTGGTGCCCGCAGGAATGGAGTCAGTGACCTTGGCATTGGTCAGGTTGCCCGCACCGGTGGCCGTGAAGACCAGGGTGTAGGTGATGGTGGCGCCGGGAATGGCATTGGCGCCGCCGAAGGGATCCAGCACCGTGCTGGACTTGGCCAGCGTGGCGCCGGCGTGGGTGATGGCGTAGCCGTTGCTCCTGGCGGTGGTGGCGGTGGTGGAACCGACCACGGCATCGCTGCCGCTGCTGCCCTGGCCGGCAAAGGTGGTGCCGGGGGTGCCGCTGCCGGTCTTGGCGGTGGCGGTGAGGGTAGCCAGGCCGACATTGCCGTTGCTGAGGCCGCCGGGAATGTCGCTGACCAGGAAGACGGTTTTTTCGCCGTCGGCGTTGAGCTGCGGATCATTGGTGCCGGCCACATAAAGCGTGTCGGTGGCGATGTTGAAGACGCCGTCACCATTGTCGATGTAGATGCGCACATTGGCCGGATCGAACTGGTCACCGCTGACGGTGCCGGTGGCGGACAGGGCAAAGGTTTCCTGGCCGTTACCGGTGTTGGTGACCTTGAAGGACAGCACCTGGTTCGTGGACGGGGTGTTGGCGGAGACATTGCCGGCATCGTTGGAAACGATGGTCACGTCCAGGATTTCATCCACCTGCAGGGTGGAGGTGTTGGAGGTGCTGGTCTGCGGGGTGCCGGCCGGGTCGTTGAAAGTGGCCTGGGCCGTATTGGTGATGTTGCTGCCGGCCGCGGTGCCGGCGGCCTGCACCTCTGGCACCAGGACAACCAGCGCGAGCGCTGCAAGGGCCGTCCTGGCCAGGAAATCGTGCTTGTTCATACCCCTACCCCGTTGCTTGTATGTAGCTGTGGCCCGGTGGCAGCGGTAACCCTCCGAAGATAAGGAGACGCATCACACAAAGACTTTGTGATGCCGTTCACACGCCCTGCCAGCGGGTTTTTCTGTTGGAATCCGGAAAACCCAAGCTTTTCAGCCAGTTAGCAGGGACAATAAGGCAAATGCCTGAAAAGCCGGTTTTGCGCCGGCGGCAGGAATTTATGGTGGGGCGACTTTAAGGACTACCGTTCAGCGGCTTTTTCGACCGGTTTTTGTAAGCCGCATCGCTTGTCTGGCGGGGGCAGCCGGTGGTCGCGGCGAGGCGGCCTGCTCAGGTTTCGACCAGAGCCACGATGCCGGGCAGGTCGAGGCGGCGCACGGCCTGGCGTATGGCCAGGGCAAAGGCCTGGCATTCCGGCTGGCCCTGGAGGGTCTGTTCGACCCAGTCTTCGATATCCGAGATACGTCCCTGCTCCGCCGCCTCGCGCAGCGCCGCCAGGGTTTCCGCTGGTGGCCGCGCCAGGCTCACGGCCGCGGCCCCGGGACTGGCGGCCTCCTCCCATTCCAGGCGCAGCACGCTGGCCAGGGCCTCGGCCAGGCGTACCGGTTCGGCCGGCTTCATGAGGATGGCGGCGAAGACCAGGTGCGGCTGCCAGCCGTCCGGCAGCACCGGTGCCGCGCCGGAGAGCAGGATGAAGGGCATGGCGTGGCCGGCGGCACGGGCGCAGCGCAGGAATTCCCAGCCGCTCATGTCCGGCATGAGCTGGTCGGTGATGACCAGGTCGAAAGGCGCCTGGCTCTGCGCCAGCAGGGCCAGCGCGGCATGGCCGCCTTCCGCCAGCGCCACCTCGAAGCCCAGCGTGGCCAGCACGTCGGCCATGAGGGCGCGGTTGTCCAGGATGTCGTCCACCACCAGCACGCGCCGCAGCAGGCCCTTGTAGCGGCGCACGGTGAGCTCGCCCTGCAGCAGCGGCTGCGCCTCCAGCGCCTCTTCCACCTGCAGGGTGAAATGGAAAAGCGTGCCGCCCCCGGGCGCGTCTTCGCAGAAGATTTCGCCCTGCATGAGCTGCACGAACTGGCGCGCGATGGCCAGGCCCAGGCCCATGCCCTCGCGTTGCGACAGGCCCTGCTCGAAGGGATGGAAAATACGGTCGCGGTCTTCCGGCGCGATGCCGCGGCCATCATCCTGCACGGCAAAACGCAGCTGCAGGTGGCCCTGCGCATCGCGCTCGCCCGCTTCCGCGGACAGCAGCACATGGCGGCCGTCGCTGTGCCGGCAGGCATTGCTGATGAGGTTGATCAGCACCTGGCGCAGGCGCACCGGATCCAGCAGCACCACCATGGGCAGGTCGGCGCCCAGGCGCAGCGACAGGCTGAGGCTTTCCGCATGCGCCAGCGAACGCGCCTCATGCAGCACGCCTTCCAGCAACGCCTGCAGGTAAACCGGCCGCGGCTCCAGCACCAGGCGGTTGGCCTCCAGGCGCGCGTAGTCCAGGAGCTCATCGATCAGCGCCAGCAGGTGGCGGCCGCTTTGCTGGATGGCGCCGATGCGGCGCCGGTCATTGGCATTCTGGCCGTCATTCAGCATGAGTCCGCTATAGCCCAGGATGCTGTGCAGCGGTGTGCGCAATTCATGGCTGAGCTGGGCGAGGAAAGCGGATTTGGCGCGGCTGGTGGCTTCCGCCATTTCCTTTTCCATGCGCAGCTCGCGCGTGTGCAGCAGCACATCCTGCTCGGCCTTGATGCGCGCCTCCATGGCCTCACGCTCTGCTTCCGCACGACCGGCACTGAGCTTGCGCATCTTTTCCGTCATCACGCCGACCAGGATCATGCCGGACAGCAGGATGCCCCAGTACTGCGAATAATCCACGGCCAGGTGCGGCGGCAGCAAACCAAAGACCTGCGCCATGCGCGCCAGGCCCAGCAGCCACATGGCCAGGAAGGACAGCACCACCAGCCAGGCATCCTGCACGCCGCGCCGCGCCGCGTACACGGTGACCACCACCTGCAGCACCAGCAGCGCCAGGCCCAGGGCCTGCTGCACATTCACCCAGAAGAGATAGTCGCCCACCAGGATCACCGGCATCAGCAGCACCATCACCCCGGCCCAGACATGCAGCAGCAGCGCGGCGCGCGGCAGGTATTCCTTCAGGCGCAGCAGCCGCAGCAGCAGCCAGGTGCTGACGATGATGGTGGGCGAGCCCAGGATGCCGGGACTGCGCAAATTCCACTCATGCGCCTCCGGCCAGAAATAGCTGTAGCTGTACTGGAAAAGGCTGAGGTCGTTGAGCGCGCAGAACACCACCATGGTGCCGAAGAGCAGGAAGGAGGGATCGCGCGTGCTGGCATAGAAAATCAGCGCATACAGCATGAACAGCACGAGTGCGCCGAACTGCACGCCGTTGACGAAATCAATGCGGCGCTCGGCGATATGGAAGCCGTCCGGCTCCCAGAGCCGGAAATTGAACATGATGGCGTTGCGCGTGGCGATGCGCACATAGACCGTGCGGGTCTCACCCGGCAGCAGCTGCAGCGGAAAAACCGAAAGTCGCGACGGCACCAGGCGCTGCAGCACCGGCACCACCATGCCCGCCTGCTGGAAAGACCAGCGGCCGGCGGCATCCGTTTCGTAGAGGCGTATGTCTTCCAGCCGCGGCGGGCTGATTTCCAGGAAGCGTTTCTGTGCCGTGGGCGCCGGATTGTGGAAGGTGAAGCGCAGCCAGATGACGTCACGCGTGTAGAAGGCGCGCAGGTCGCTCGCGGCCATGGGACGGAAAGCATCGGCCGCCAGGGTCTCGACCGTGCTGCGGCCGCTGGCGTCGCGGAAAATGTCGGGGGCCAGGCTGAGCTGCGTACCGCCCTGGTCGCGGCCCAGCTCCACGACAGGGCCCGTGCCCGCCAGCGCCGGCAGGGGCAGCAGCAACAGCAGGAGCAGGACGAGGGCGCGCTGGAAAGCCATGTCAGGCCGCAGGCGAGGCACGTTCGCGGCTGGCCTGGCGATAGTCGCGCGGCGTTACACCAAGACGTTCACGGAACATGGTGGTGAAATTGCCGGCACTGCCATAGCCGACATGGTCGGCAATCTGCTGGATGTCCAGCTCGCTTTCCACCAGCAGGCGGCAGGCCAGCTGGAAGCGCTGCTCGCGCAGCCAGGTGAACACCGGCATGTTGGTGCTCTGCCGGAACAGCTCGGTGAGGCGGCGTTCATTGGTGCCGACCTGGTGCGCCAGGTCCGGCAGCGACGGCGGACTGCCCAGGTCGCGCATGAGGATGTCCATGGCCGCGCGCACCGTGCCGTTGGCCGGCTGCTCGGCAGCGCTTTCCGGCGCGGCCGCTTCGCCCGCTTCGGCAGCGCTGCCGTTTTTCCTGAGGCGCTGCCGCAGTTCCAGGTGCACGCCCACGCGCGCCAGCACTTCCTCAGGCGCAAAAGGCTTGCTGATGTAATCGACAGCGCCCAGGCGCAGCCCCATGAGGCGGTCGTCGAGATCGTTGCAGCTGGTGAGGAAAATGACAGGAATGTCCTGCGTGGCCGGATCAGCCTTGAGCAGGCGGCAGGCGGCAAAGCCGTCGGTGCGCGGCATGCGCACATCCAGCAGGATGAGGTCGGGTTGCATGGCCACCGCTTTCTGGTAGCCCTCGCGGCCATTGAAGGCCACCACGAGACGCAGGCGCGCATTGCGCAGGAATTCCGTCAGCAGGGACAGGTCCTGCGGCGAATCATCTATCACCAGCAGCGTGGCCCGGTCCTGGGCGGAGGCAGAAGTCAGGCTCATCTTCAGGCTCATGGTCACGGACAACCGTCCGGCAGGGCCGAGCATAGCGCCCGCGCTGTTTGACCGCTAACGGACAAAGCGCCCTTTTGTCAGCCGTTACAGGACGGCCAGCCGATGCCGCGCCGGCGCTGCGAATGCAATGGCGGCGCCGTGACAGTGCGCGGCCATTGCTCCTAGAATCCCCTGCCTCCATTGCCCGCCACCGCCGATGCCTGCAAAACCTGTGTCCGAAGCCCCTGCTGCAGCCCCCCTGCCCGCCCCCGTGCCCGCCGGCCTCATGGTCCGGCTTTTTGCCATCGTCTACGACGGGCTCCTGCTGGTGGCGCTGTGGATGATTCTTGCCGCCATCCTGGTGCCACTGGGCACGCCGGACAGCGCCGTGCAGGCCCATGAAGTGGCGGTGGTGCCGGAGCACTTCCGCCAGTTCGTGCTGTTTCCCGCCCTGGTGCTGGTCACCTGGCTGTTCTACGGCTACTTCTGGGTACGGGCCGGACAGACCCTGGGCATGCAGACCTGGCGCCTGCAGGTATTGCGCGCCGACGGCAGCCACCTGCGCTGGAGCGATGCGCTGGCACGCTGCGCATCGGCCTGTCTTTTCCCCATCGCCTGCGGACTGATTTCACAAATCGCCTGGCATAGCCCCGCCGGCTTCATGCTCAGCGTGATGCTGGGCTTCCTGGTGAATTACCTGTGGCTGCTGTGGAGCCGGCAGGGCCTGTGCTGGCATGACCAGCTGTCAGGGACCCGCGTCTGGAGGCTGCCGCCGGAACCGAAAAAGAAACGCGCCTTCTTCGGATGGTTTGCGGAGAAGGATGATTGACCTGGTGTGATGGCAATGCGGCCATCATCTTTCACCACGTCATTCCCGCGCAGGCGGGAATCTTCAG
>DASUXS010000140.1:0-5937 GCA_036377855.1 Moraxellaceae bacterium | reverse complement strand
GCTTCCGCCTGGCCCATGTGCGCTTCGGCCGCGAGGTAATCGAAGTCGCCACCTTCCGCGCCCACCACTCTCAGGCCGAAAGCGACACCCATGCCCGCACCTCGGACGACGGCCTCATCCTGCGTGACAATGTCTGGGGCTCAGTGGAAGAAGATGCGGAGCGCCGCGATTTCACCGTCAACGCCCTCTACTACACCATCGAGGATTTCAGCGTCTGGGATTTCGCCGGCGGCCTGGAAGACCTGAAGAAGCGCCAGCTGCGCCTGATCGGCGACCCCGAGACCCGCTACCGCGAAGACCCGGTGCGCATGCTGCGCGCCATACGTTTCGCCGCCAAGCTGGAGTTCGATATCGAGGCCGGCACCGCCGAGCCCATACGCCGCCTGGGCGACCTGCTGGACGATATCTCCTCGCACCGCCTCTTTGATGAAGCCCAGAAACTGCTGTCTTCCGGCCATGCCGTGCGCGTGCTGGGCCTGCTGGAAGCGTACGATCTTTTCCAGCACCTCTTCCCGGGCGCCGGCCACTCCGAAGACAGTAAGCACCTGCTTACGCTGACCGCCGAAAGCACGGACAACCGTATCGCCGACGGCAAGACCGTGAACCCCGCCTTCTTCTATGCCGCCCTGCTCTGGGAGCCCCTGCAGGCCCTGCACGAAGAACTGGTGGAGGAAGGCATGCCCACCGTGCCCGCCCTGCAGCAGGCCGGCCAGCGTGTCATCGCCAACCAGACCGAGCGCACGGCCATCACCCGCATGACGGCCCAGACCATACGCGAGATATGGGAAATGCAGCCGCGCCTGGAGCGGCCGCGGCCGCGCCAGGTGGAGATGCTGGTGCAGCAGCAGCGCTTCCGCGCCGCCTATGATTTCCTGGTGCTGCGCGAGGAGGCCGGCGAAGACACCCATGACATGGGCGCCTGGTGGACGCGTTACCAGGATGCCGATCCCGGCCTGCAGGCGGAAATGCTGCGCGCCCTGGAAAGCGGCGGCAGTGCCGGCGGTGGTGGTGGCGGCAGCAAAAAGCCGCGTCGCCGTCCGCGCAAACGCAAGCCCGCCCAGTCGCAGTGAGCCCCATCCCCGTCACGACCTATATCGGCCTGGGCGCCAACCTCGGCGATCCCGTGGCCAGCCTGGTCAGCGCCGGGCAGGGCCTGCGCGCCCTGCCGCAAAGCCGGCTGCTGGCCTGCTCTCCGCTTTACGGCAGCGCGCCGGTTGGTCCGGCCAGCCAGCCTGACTATGTCAATGCCGTTGCCGCCCTGCAGACCACCCTGCCGCCGCATGCCCTGCTGGAGCAGTTGCAGGCGATAGAAAACGAGCATGGCCGGGTCAGGGAAGTCCGCTGGGGTCCGCGCACCCTGGACCTGGACCTGCTGCTGTATGGCCAGGATGAAATAGCGACATCGTCGCTGATCGTTCCGCATCCTGAGCTGAAAAACCGAAACTTTGTCGTGATCCCGCTGCTGGCACTGGATGCCGGCCTGCAGGCCCCGGGACTGGGAGCGCTGGCGGCCTTGGCGGCCGCCCGTGACCGGCAGGGGCTGCATATCCTTGACCCGGGCCAGGGCTGGGCCGGCTGATCAGCCGTTGACGTCGAACGAGCCCGCAACCACCATACGGCCTGCGTCCAGACCGTCCAGGAGTGCCGCCCATGAAGTCCGTCACCCTCTCCAGCCTGCGCGAGCTCAAGGCCCGCGGCGAAAAATTCAGCTGCCTGACCTGCTATGACGCCAGCTTCGCCCACGTCATGGGCCAGGCCGGCGTGGAAACCATCCTCATCGGCGACTCCCTGGGCAATGTCATCCAGGGCCACGGCTCCACCCTGCCCGTCAGCATTGATGACATGGCCTACCACACGGCTGCGGTCGCCCGCGGCAACAGCGGCAATGCCCTCATCCTCTCCGACATGCCCTTCATGACCTATGTGCAGCTGGATGACGCCCTGGCCGGCGCCAAGAAGCTGATGCAGGCCGGCGCCCATGTGGTGAAGCTGGAAGGTGGCGAGTGGCTGGCCGACACCATCACCCATTTCACCCGCGGCGGCATTCCCAGCTGCGTGCACATGGGCCTGACGCCGCAATCGGTGAATGTCCTGGGCGGCTTCAAGGTGCAGGGCCGCGGTGACGCCGCCGAGCAGATGCTGGCCGAGGCCATCGCCCTGGACAAAGCCGGTGTCGCCATCCTGTTGCTGGAGTGCGTGCCCAGCGAGCTCGGCCGCCGCATCACCGAAAGCGTGTCCTGCCCCGTCATCGGCATAGGTGCCGGTCCGGCCTGCGATGCCCAGGTCCTGGTCATGCACGACATGCTGGGCCTGCATCCCGGCAAGCCTGCGCGCTTCGTGAAAAACTTCATGGCAGAAAGCAGCGACGGCATCGTCGGCGCCTTCCGCGCCTATGTCGATGCCGTGAAGACCGGCCGCTACCCCGCGCCGGAACACTGCTTCGAATGACTCCCTGCCAAATCCCTTCTCCCTCCGGGAGAAGGTGCCCGAAGGGCGGATGAGGGGACTGCGCCAAAATCCCGTTTTTCTCTCAAAAAAGAGAGAGCAAAACCACCTGAGCCACACATGAAAACCGAACCCACCATCAGCGGTCTGCGTGCCGCGCTGCGCGCCGCCCGCAAGGCCGGCAAATCCATCGCCCTGGTGCCCACCATGGGCAATCTGCACAGCGGCCACATCACCCTGGTGAAAAAAGCCAAGCAACGCGCCGACATCGTGGTCACCAGCATTTTCGTGAATCCCACGCAGTTCGGCGTGAACGAGGATTTCGACAAATATCCGCGCACGCTGGCGGCCGACAGCGCCCTCCTCGCTGACGCCGAATGCGACCTGCTGTTCGCGCCCACCGCGCAGGAGATGTATCCGGACGGCCGCAGCCAGAGCACCACGGTCAGCGTCAGCGGCATCACCGACGTGCTCTGCGGCAAATCGCGTCCCGGCCATTTCACCGGCGTCGCCACCGTGGTCAGCAAGCTCTTCAACATCGTGCAACCGGACATGGCCTTGTTCGGCGAAAAGGATTACCAGCAGCTGGCCGTGATACGCCGCTTCACCCGCGAACTCTGCTTTCCCATAGAGATCGTCGGCGTGCCCACGGTGCGTGCCGAGGACGGCCTGGCCCTGTCCTCGCGCAACGGCTTCTTGAGCCCTGATGAACGCCAGCTGGCGCCGCAGGTCTACCAGACCCTGAGCAATCTGCGCGGCGCCATCGAAAACGGCCAGCGCGACTACGCCATGCTGGCCGCAGCCGGCAACGCCCACCTTGAGAAATGCGGCTTCCAGCCCGATTACCTGGAGATACGCCGCCAGGACCTGGACCCCGCCGGCCCCGATGATCGCAGCCTGGTCATCCTGGTGGCCGCCAAACTGGGCTCGACAAGGCTGATCGACAACCTCGCCTTCGAGCTAGGCTGAGTCATCCGGGCGTCATTTTCAGGCCCCGGATTGTCGGACAATGCCTCGTTTTTCACGATTGAACGGCTAGTCTGATTACGGCACAATGGCCCGCCCGGCTAGCCGGGGTCGGAAAGTGTTACGCGGCTACTCAGGTTTTCCCCCTCGAATCGCCGCCCAGTAGTTCCTGCCATACGTTCCAACGGCAGGGCCCCAGACTGTCACGAGCGGAGGTGAGCCTCATGCAATGCACCATGCTGAAAGCCAAACTGCATCGCGCCCGTGTTACCCACGCCGAACTGGACTACGAAGGTTCCTGCGCCATTGATGGCGAACTCCTGGACCTCGCCGGCATTCTGGAATACGAGCAGATCCAGATTTACAACGTCACCAACGGCGAGCGCTTCACCACCTACGCCATCCGTGCCGAAGAAGGTTCCCGCGTCATCTCCGTCAACGGAGCGGCTGCACACAAGGCCGGCGTGGGCGACATCCTCATCATCTGCACCTATGCCAGCTACTCGTCGGCAGAGCTGATCAACTTCAAACCGCGCCTGGTGTACTGCAACGCTGACAACTCCGTCAGCCACAGCGCCAACGCGATTCCGGTGCAGGTCGCCTGAGCGTCCGCACCTGGAAATGAAAACGCCGGCTATATGCCGGCGTTTTTTTTGAGACTTTATAATTCCCACCCAACCATTCCGTCATTCCCGCGCAGGCGGGAATCTCTTGGACTTTCACAGGGCTTAGGCCCACTGTGCATCAAGGAGATTCCCGCCTGCGCGGGAATGACGGCTCTTATTAATGACGGCTCTTATTACGGCTCGCGGATCTGCTGCAGCTGCGCCTTCTGGTAGCGCGGATCGCCTATCACTTTGCGCAGGCCTTTCAGCGTGTAGTAAGGCGTCTCGTGGATGATGAGGTTGACGGCACTGGCGGGGATGATGCCACCGGGATCGGCACGCCCCGTCATGGTCACTTCCACCAGTCCGCCGGACAGCGGACGGAACTGCCACTGCCCGTCGAAATCCGGTATGCGCACATAGCCAGGGACATCCGCATACTGGCCCTTGGCCGGGGTGTGGCTGCTGATGTTGACGATGCCGGTTTTTTCATCCTGCATGACCTGCCCCATCACCACCACGTCACGGTCATTCAGCGGCCAGGGAAAATCCGTCACCACACGCACCACGAAACTGGCCTTCTCGTCATCGCGGCTCAGCACCTCGACATGGTCGATACGGTAAATCCAGCGCGAGGCGTTGGCAGTATCCAGGATCAGCGCCACCAGGCCGGTGACCGTGCTTCTCACCACGGTGGTGGCCTTGAAGGTGCGCACGGGATGACCCGCCTCCAGGCGCGTCCACACCTTGATGTTGTTGCTGTCGCGCACCAGCGACCAGTCATCGTCGGCAAACACAAAGCCAGAAAGCAGGAGCAGGGAAAGGAGGAGATGTTTCAGAAAGGCCATGACTTCGCTAGCTTGTGTGCACAGGCGGGCATCATGCACAGCCACCTGTTCAATGTCAGTTACTGCATGGTCAACAGGGCTGCCGGCAGTCCGTACATTCGACCACATATCCGTAGGCTGCGCTGCGGGATACCGGACAAAAAAAAGCCCCTGCAGGCAGGGGCTTTTTTTCAGCGGCGCATCACTCGAGGTTCTGGGCGCACTCGGCATCAGCCGGGGTGATCTGGCAACGCACCTGCTTCAGCAGCTTCATGGTCTTCTTGTCGTAGATGCCATCGTTGGTCAGCGACACACGCGATTCGCGGATCATGATGGTGTACTTTTCCTGGTCGGCTTCGGGAATCTGCATCCAGTACTTCTTGTCGATTTCCTTCTCGGCCGTGTTCACCAGCGCCAGCGCGCGGTCGAACTGCGAGAACATGTATTCACGCGACTTCTGGCCGAAACCTTCCGGGAACTTGTCCTGGCGGATGTAGAGCTGCAGGGTGATCTGCACCAGCGGGAACTGGGCGATGGCGCCCTTGCTGCCCAGGCCCTTGAACAGTTCCAGCGGCTTGAAGGCAGCGGCCGGGGCACCCACGATGTCCACGGAGCCGTTGTTGAACTTGCCGGCGAAATTCATCACGTCGGAAGCCACGGGCTGCGCGCCCACCTTCTGCACCATCTTGGCCTGCGCCTTGTCGTAGTCCATCACGGCGATCTTCTTGCCGGAGAGCTTGCCCACGCTGTTGATGCTGCGGTCATTCACGAACAGGTAGGCAGCGCCCATGGGGGAGATGCCGGCCACTTCGTAGTTGCCGCTCACCATCAGCTGGCCGGCATTGGGCTTGGCCAGCGTGGCCAGCACTTTCTGCAGGTGCTTGTAGGTGGGGATGCCGCCCAGGGAGTCCAGGCTGCCGGTGAAGCCGTTGAACTGACGGCCGCGCAGACCGGTCATGATCACGGCGTCACACTGGCCGGCCTTGAAGTCTTCCGAGGCAATGCGTTCGTCGGTGTAGGGCTTGAGCTCGATGTTGGCACCCCAGCGGGCGGCGGCCAGCTTGTAGTCCTTCATCATGTTGAAAACGTCACCA
>DASUXS010000139.1:0-2416 GCA_036377855.1 Moraxellaceae bacterium | reverse complement strand
CACCCGCGCACGCAACCTGCACAAGTCGGCGCAGATGGTGGTGGAGCAGCATGGCGGCGAGTTCCCGCGCTCGGTCGAGCAGCTCGCCGAGCTGCCCGGCATCGGCCGCTCCACCGCCGGCGCCATCCTCTCGCTGAGCCGCCAGGAGCGCGCGGTGATCCTGGACGGCAACGTCAAGCGCGTGCTCGCGCGCTTTCATGCCGTGGCCGAGACCGGACCGGCGCAGGAAAAGATCCTCTGGCCGCTGGCCGACGACCACACCCCCACCGAGCGCGTGCACCACTTCAACCAGGCCATGATGGACCTGGGCGCCACCGTGTGCACGCGCACGAAGCCGGCCTGCCTGCTCTGTCCGCTGCAGCCGGCCTGCCAGGGCCTGGCGGGCGGCGACCCCACCGCCTATCCCGGCAAGAAGGCGAAGAAGGCGCTGCCGGAAAAGGCCACCACGCTGCTGCTGCTGGTCAACGACCAGGACGAGGTGTTGCTGGAGCAGCGGCCCGCGCCCGGCATCTGGGGCGGGCTGTGGAGCTTCCCGGAGACCGACGCCAGCACGGACGCGGAGCTCAAGGCGGTGCTGCGCGACGCCTGGGGCATTACCCGGCGCCCGCCGGAGTGGCTGGAAGAACGCGGCCACACCTTCAGCCACTATCACCTGCGCATGCGCCCGGTCCTGGTCCGCAAGGCGGCACCGGCCCAGGTCAAGGAAGGCGCGCAGCGCTGGTGTAAACTGCACGACCTGCCGGCGCTCGGGCTGCCGGCACCGATCAAACAGCTGCTGGGCGAGCTCGCCGCCCGGCCACGAGGTGAGAAATGACGCGCATGGTGTTCTGCCGCAAGCTGCAGCAAGAGGCCGAAGGCCTGGCCTTCCCCCCCTTCCCCGGTCCCGCCGGCCAGCAGCTGTTCGAGTCGGTCTCGAAGGAAGCGTGGCAGTCCTGGCTGAAGGAGCAGACCATGATCATCAACGAGAACCGCCTCAATGTGATGGATCCGCAGGCGCAGAAATACCTGGCCGAGCAGCGCGACAAATTTCTTTCCAACCAGGAATACGAACGCGCCAAGGGCTGGGTGCCGGAAAAGAAATAAATTTTCCAGGAAAGGGATGGCTGGCATAAGGATATGCCAATCCGTTCCTGTTGCCCTGCAAGGAGTTTTGTCAAAGTCGGCGGCGTCATCTTTTTCCGCATAAGGACGCCCTGACAATGAAAATCGAAACCCTGGCAGTGCATGCCGGCTATACACCGGACCCCACTACCAAGGCAGTCGCCGTTCCCATCTATCAAACCGTTGCCTATGCTTTTGACAGCGCCCAGCATGGCGCTGATCTTTTCGACCTCAAGGTGCCGGGCAATATCTACACCCGCATCATGAATCCCACCGCCGATGTCCTGGAAAAGCGCCTGGCGGCGCTGCATGGCGGTATCGGCGCGCTGGCACTGGCTTCGGGCCAGGCCGCCATCACCTATGCCATCCAGACCATTGCCGAGGCCGGCGACAATATCGTCGCTTCCTCCACGCTGTATGGTGGCACCTATAATCTCTTCGCCCACACCTTCCCGCAGTTCGGCATCAGCACCCGCTTTGCTGATTACCGTGATCCGGCGTCCTTCGCCAAGCTCATCGATGAGCGCACCAAGGCGGTCTATGTGGAAACCATAGGCAATCCGCTGGGCAATATCGTCGACCTGGAGGCGCTGGCCCGTGTCGCGCATGAGCACGGCGTGCCGCTGATCGTCGACAACACCGTGGCCTCGCCTTATCTGACGCGACCCTTCGAGCACGGTGCCGATATCGTCGTGGAATCGCTGACCAAGTACCTGGGTGGCCATGGCAGTTCGCTGGGTGGTGCCATCATTGATTCCGGCCGCTTTGACTGGAAGGCCAACGCCAAGCGTTTCAAGCGCCTTAACGAGCCCGATGTTTCCTATCACGGTGTGGTTTATACCGAGGCATTGGGTGAGGCCGCCTATATCGGCCGTGCCCGTGTCGTGCCGCTGCGCAATACCGGCGCCTGCATCGCGCCCATCAATGCCTTCCTGATTCTGCAGGGTATTGAAACGCTGGCGCTGCGTATGGACCGCATTGTCGAGAACACGCAGAAGGTGGCGCGCCATCTGCAAAAGCATGCCGACGTGCTGTGGGTGAACTATGCCGGCCTGCCTGACCATCCCGAGCATGAGCTGGCACAGAAATATGTACGCGGCAGCGCTTCCGGCCTGCTGACCTTTGGTCTCAAGGGTGGCCGCGCTTCGGGCGAGCGTTTCCTGGATGCGCTGCAGCTGTTCACGCGCCTGGTGAATATCGGCGATGTGCGTTCGCTGGCCACCCACCCTGCCTCAACCACGCATCGGCAGTTGTCGCCGGCGGAGCTGGAGAAGGCGGGCGTGAAGGAGGAGACGGTGCGGCTCTGCGTGGGTAT
>DASUXS010000138.1:0-6380 GCA_036377855.1 Moraxellaceae bacterium | reverse complement strand
CTGGGCATCCGAACATCCGACGCCGATGGTGGCGGAGTTGTGGAGCGAGATTCCCAAAGTGCAGCCTCAGCCCGTGGTGAAGCCCGAGCCGCCGCCCGAGCCCCGGCCGGAGCCGAAACCCGAACCCAAGCCGGAACCGGTAGCGCCGCCCAAACCGGTGGAACCGCCACCCGTGGCCAAGGAAGTTCCCAAGATTGCCCTGCCTAAACCGGTGGAAAAGAAACCGGTGCCGGAAAAGCCCGTGGCCAAACCCGAGCCCGTGAAACCGGCGCCGGTCAAACCGCTGATCAAGCAGCCGACACTGAACCGTAATGCCATTGATGATGAAATGGCCGCGCTGCAGAAAGACATGCAGCAGGCTGAAATCAACCGCATCAACGCCGAAGCGGAAAAAAGCGCCCAGGCCGCCCGTGCCACCGCCGACCTGGCCATACGTGACAAATACCAGCGCCTGATCAACCAGCGCGTGGTCACAAAATGGAACAGACCGCTAACGGCCCGTAATGGAATGGTGACCACCCTGCGCATTACCGTGTTGCCCGGAGGCGAAGTCGGCAATGTGGTCACGGTGAAAAGCAGTGGCGACGCCGCCTTCGACGCCAGCGCCGAAGAAGCCGTGCGCAAGTCCAGCCCGCTGCCGGTGCCCACTGATCCAACCGTTTTCAACCAGTATTTCCGTGTCATCACGCTTAAATTCAACCCGGAAGATTTGTGATGTTTCGTTCGTTCCTGACCAGCTGCCTTCTCCTGCTCATCGCCACCACGGCCCATGCCGAACTGGTGATTGAAATCACGCGCGGTGCCGATGACGCCACCCCCATCGCCATCGTGCCCTTCGGCGGCAGCAAACCCGCCGAGCAGGATGCGCTGGCCGACATCGTCAGCTCCGACCTCGCCGGCAGCGGCCGTTTCCGCACCCTGCCCTATGACAAGCTGCCGGTGCGTCCGACATCAGGTGGCGATGTGCTCTACAACGAATGGAAAGGCGTGGACGCCAACTACCTGCTGGTGGGTTCGGCCCAGGCCACGGCCGACGGCCGCTATGAAATCCGCTATGAACTCTTCAGCATGGACAAGCAGACCCGCCTGCTCGGTGAAAAGCTGACGGTGTCCGCGGACAAATGGCGCGATGGCGCGCATTTCATCAGCGACAAGGTATTCGAAAAAATCACCGGCGTGCGCGGTGCTTTCTCCACCAAGATTCTCTACGTGAACCAGTACTCGCAGGGCGGCAAGCTGCGCTATCGCCTGGAATTGTCCGATGCCGACGGCCACCGCCCCATCAGCATCCTGGATTCACCGGAGCCCATCCTGTCGCCCAGCTGGTCGCCGGATGGCAAGAAAGTGGCTTATGTGTCCTTTGAAAACCGTCGCCCCGCCATCTTCACGCAGAACATCGCTTCGCGTGAACGCCAGAAGCTGGCCAGCTTTTCCGGCCTGAACGGCGCACCGTCCTGGTCACCGGATGGCAAACGCATGGCCATGGTGCTGTCGCGCGACGGCAATCCGGAAATCTATGTGATGGACATCGCCTCGCAGGACCTGACCCGCCTCACCAATCATTTCGCCATCGACACCGAACCGCGCTGGACCCCGGACGGCCAGGGCCTGATTTTCACCTCGGACCGCGGTGGCAGCGCGCAGATCTACCGCCTCAACCTGGCGGACAAGAGTGTCAAACGCCTGACCTTCGAAGGCACGTATAACAGCCGTGCCGACATCAGTGCCGATGGCCGCTACATTGCCTTCGTGCATCGCGAGAAAGGCCAGCAGTTCCAGATTGCCGTGCAGGACCTGCAGACCGGTGTGCTCACCGCCGTCACGCAGACCGCACTGGATGAGAGTCCCTCTTTTGCGCCCAATGGCGTGTCGCTGGCCTATGCCACGCGCAAGGGCAAATACGGAGAACTGGGCATCGCCTCTGTCGATGGCCGTTTCAAGCTGCGCCTGCCGGCGCGGCTGGGGGAAGTGCGCGAGCCGGCCTGGTCGCCCTTCCTCAAGTAAGTTTGTTGCCATTCGTCTAACGAATGGTTGCAAAACCGCAACGCGGCCCCATCTGGGCCTATGTTAATTTGCGCGCGCTTTCATTTTTTGCGCACTTTTTGTCTGACATGCATGGAGATTAGTCATGTTGATTTCCCGTAACGCTAAAGTTCTTGCCGCTGCCGTCTTGGCAGCCAGCCTCGCCGCCTGCTCCACCACCAAGTCTCCTTCCGCCGCCGACCAGGCTGCCGCTGACAAGGCCGCGGCCGAACAGCAGGCCCAGGCTGCCGCCGATGCCGCCCGCGCCTCCGCCGGTTCTACCGGCAGCGGTGTCGACAGCCAGGCCCTGGCTGACGCCAATGCCAAGGCTCAGGCGGATGCCGCCGCCAAGGCCAATTCGCTGGCCGCCACGCTGGGCGTGAAGGTCTTCCACTTCGACTACGACAGCTCGTCCGTTGCCTCCAGCGACTATGAGGCCCTCAAGGCCCACGCCCTCTACCTGAGCAAGAACCCGGGTGCCCGCGTGCAGGTTGGCGGCCATACCGACGAGCGCGGTACGCGTGAATACAACATGGCGCTGGGCGAACGCCGCGCCAAGTCCGTGGCCGCCTTCCTGACCAGCAATGGTGCCAAGTCCGGCCAGCTGGAAGTTATCAGCTACGGTGAAGAAAAGCCGGTGACGGCGGGCGACAGCGAAGAAGCCTGGGCCCAGAACCGCCGTGTCGAACTTGAGTACACCAGCGGCAACCCCTGATACCTGCTACACCTTCAAGCCGGAACAGGTCCTGCCTGTTCCGGCTTTTTTATGCCTGGCCTCCAGCCCGCTGTTCATGCCCGGCGGGGGCTTCGCTTGGCAGTTCCCCCCACTGCATTGTCAGCAGGGGCCGCATTTGCTACAAAGCCGCCCTCATATAGACGCCAGTCCACCAAGCTATCGTGACCACCGTTCCCAGCCGCCAGCTCCTGACCGAACAGCCCCCCCGCTTCCTGTCCCGGGGCCGTGCCGCCAATGCCGACGTGCGCCTGCTGGAGCTGGAGGGCCAGCGCTGGGTGGTCAAGGACTTCGCCGCCTGCCCATGGTTCATACGCAATACCCTGGGACGCTGGATGGTGGGCCGCGAACTGCACGCCCTGCAGCGCCTGGACGGCATCCCCGGCATTCCCGATGGCGCGCAGCGCATAGACCGCTACGCCTTTGCCTACCATTTCATTCCCGGCCGCCCCCTGGCCCAGACCCCCGCCAGCGAACTCAGCCCGGACTTCTTCCTGGCCTATGAAAAGCTGGTGGCGCAGATGCATGAACGCGGCTTGGTGCACCTGGACCTGCGCAACAGCGGCAATGTGCTGGTCAGCCCGGATTTCCAGCCCATCCTGATCGACTTCCAGTCCTACCTGCCGCTGCCGCGCTGGTGGCCGGCACTGGCGGCCTATCTGCGCAAGATCGATTACTCCGGCGTCTACAAGTTCTGGACGCGCTGCCTTCCCGGTACAATGGACCCGCGCCGCCAGGCCGTGCTGGACAGCGTGAACAACTGGCGCCGCGGCTGGATCTTCAGTAATTATCTCGGCCTGCGCCGCTTCTTCCGCGAACGCAGCTGAACCTGCCAGCCTTTTACCAGCCCAACAAACCCAACAAGCCCACTCCACCGGAACCTGCCTTTCATGAAAAACTTCCTGGATTACATCTTCAGCGACGCCAAGCTGCGTGCCTTCGCGGTGCGTTTCCGCGAGGTCATCGGTGTCGCCGCCGCCGTCCTGCTGGTGTGGTGGCTGGGCGTGCGCAAGGAAGATTTCTGGCTGGCCTTCGCCGTGGCCATGGTGGGCGAGTTCATCCAGCTCTGGTGCTTCGCCTCGCTGGACAAGAATTCCTCGCTGGCCTTCCGCGGTCCCTATGCCTTCGTACGCAACCCCATGTACCTGGGCCGCTACTTCATCGTGCTGGGCGTGCTGCTGCTGCTGGACCGCTGGCAGATTCCGGTCGTGGTCATCTACACCCTGCTCTACTGGTTCTACATGGCCAACCGCGTGAAACGTGAAGAGGCCCTGCTGCGCCAGGTCTTCGGCCAGGACTATGCCGACTACTGCGCCGAGGTGCGTCCCTTCCTGCCGCGCCTCACGCCCTACCGCAACAGCACGGTGGCGTTCTGGAACTGGCAGCTGTTCCGCAATGCCCACGGCCCCTTCAACCTGGTCGCCACGCTGATCGGTTTCGCAGTGGTCTACGGCCTGCTGCAGTACTTTGCTTGAGCCCGGCCTGAGACCAGGGACCTGGTCCGCCGCCCGGGCCAGCACATCCTGAAAATCCCGCCATACGCGCCCGGTGCCTTGTACAGGCCCGGGCGCTTCTGTTAGAAGTCTCGGCAAGGTTTTACCCAGGCACGGGGGTTCATCACCCGGCCTTTTCATAAGCCCGTCACGGGCATTTTTTCCTGCTGCATCAGGGGTGCGTCATGCGAAAGGGATCTTCATCAGGAACTTCGTTCTGGAAGTCGGACTGGCTGGCCGGCGTGGTCATCGTGCTGGGCCTGCTCATCCTCTCAGCCTCCACCGACGTCATCGACAACATCGAACGCTATGCCTACGACCTGGGCGTGCGGGTGAGCTCGCAGGAGCCCGGTGACAAGGTCGCCATCATCGCCATCGATGACCAGAGCATCGCCAACCTGGGCCGCTGGCCCTGGCCCCGCACCAAGCTCGCCGACATGATCAACAAGCTGCATGAAGGCGGTGCCCGCGCCGTGGGCCTGCCCATCATCCTGTCCGAGCCGCAGCTGGATCCGGGCCTGCTGGCCATACGCGACATCAACCAGTTCTACGTGGACAACCTGGCCACGCAGTCCGAGTCCAATCCCTCGATACAGGGCCTGGGCCAGAAGCTGCTGGCCTCGGAAGCCCAGCTCAATACCGACCAGCACCTGGCTGACGCGCTCGGCACCGCCGGCAATGTCGTGCTGCCCATGCAGTTCGTGCTGGGCGAGCCGCAGGGCAATCCGGACAAGGCCCTGCCGGATTACGTGACGCGCAACCAGATCGCCGCCGTGCGCGACCGCATCGGTGCCGCCGAAGCCGGCTATTTGCCGCCGGACACGCTGGAGGCCATTCCGCCGATTTCCCTGCTGGGTGAAAAAGCCGCCTATATCGGCCATGTCGCCAGCAATCCCGATGCCGACGGCGTCATCCGCAATGAATTGCTGCTGGTGCACAACGACAAGGGTTACTACCCCTCGCTGGCGCTGATGCTGGCGGCCAAGAGCCTCAACCTGGGTGTCGGCGACATCTCCGTCAACCTCGGTGAAGGCCTGCGCCTGGGCAAGCTCAACATCAAGACCGACCCCTATCTGCAGATGCGCACCTATTTCTACGGCAACCGCGGTGGCCGTCCGGCCTTCACCGAAGACTCTTTCTTCGACGTGGCCAGCGGCAAGATTCCGGTCAGCAAGTACAAGGACAAGATCGTCATCATCGGCCCCACTGCCTATGGCCTGGGCTCGCCGCAGGTGACGCCGATCTCCGCCGGCATGGAACCGGCGCGCATCCTGGCGCATACCGTGGCCAGCATCCTCAACCAGAATTTCTTCATCACGCCGGAATGGGGCACCGCCCTGCGCTGGATCCTCATCCTGCTGGCCGCCGGCTATGTCATCTTCGGCCTGTCGCGCCTCAAGGCCACGCCGGCTGCGGCCGCCACCGGCATCATCGTGTTGCTGCTGGTCTGCGTGCATTTCGTGCTGATGAAGAGCTCGGGCATCTGGGTGGAACTGATGCTGCCCGCCGTCATCGTCATCGCCGGCTATGTGCTCATCACCACCAAGCATTACCTGGTGACGGAAAAGGCCAAGGAAAAATCCGAAGTGCAGTCGGCGGAATCCAACCGCCAGCTCGGTCTCGCCCTGCAGCAGACCGGCCAGCTCGACATGGCCTTCGAGAAATTCCGCAAATGCCCCATGGACGACTCCATGGCGGACGTGCTCTACAACCTGGCCCTGGACTATGAGCGCAAGCGCCAGTTCAACAAGGCCGTGTCGGTCTACCAGTACATCGCGGACTACGACCCCGGCTTCCGCGACCTGTCGCAGAAGCTGCAGCGCGCGCAGAAGCTGGAAGCGACCGTCATCCTGGGTGGCAGCAGCATGGACTCTGCCGCGGCAACCATGGTGATGAATCCCGACAGCGACGAAAAGCCCATGCTGGGCCGCTACCAGGTGGAAAAGGAGCTGGGCAAGGGGGCCATGGGTGTCGTCTACCTGGGCCGCGACCCCAAGATCAACCGCGTGGTGGCCATCAAGACCCTGGCCCTCAAGGACGAGTTCGAGGGCGACGAGCTGGTCGAGATCAAGGAGCGCTTCTTCCGCGAAGCGGAAACCGCCGGCCGCCTCAACCACCCCAATATCGTCACC
>DASUXS010000137.1:0-5911 GCA_036377855.1 Moraxellaceae bacterium | reverse complement strand
GAAGCTGGAGAGCACGATGAAATTGATTTCCTGGTCGCCCACTTCCTGGAAGACGCGCACCACGAGTGCCTTGTCGCCCTCCATCTGGCGCACCACCATGGCTTTCAGGTCGATCAGGTCTTCGATGTTCTCGCCCAGATCGCGCACCAGGCCATCCATGATTTCCGGGGTCTGGCGACGCACGCGGGCATAGACGCGCTTCTTGAAGCTGATGGGCAGGTTTTCCCAGAACACGCGGTTCTTCTCGTTCATGATCTCGTCGACCATGTCCTCGATGCGCTCCATGAGACCGTCCGACACATGGCGGGCGATCTTGTCCGGGTCCATCTCGCGGAAGATTTCCGACAGCGAGCCCAGCTTGGCCAGGGTGTTGTCCACGACGATGGCGGCCATCTTGCCGGCCTTGCGCGGCACGATGCCCTGCCAGCCTATCCAGGGCTTCCAGATGCCGACGAACTCCAGGGGATCGAACACCATCTTCATGGCGAACCAGACATGGGCCCAGGTCACCACGGCGGCCACGATGGGAATCGTGACGAAGCCCCAGAAGTTAGGCAGGGCGCGGAGATGCTCCCACATGGAGATAAGGGAATCGATCATGATCGGACTGCATTCTTCTCGTTGTTGGATCAGCAGGGAGCTCGCCTAAGCACGACACCTGCCTGTGTGCGTGAAGTGGCGGAGGATAACAGCTTGTGTCCAAGCCTCACACTCCCTGATGGGGCCAGCCTGCCGCCCTATCGGGACAGGCCGACCGACCGTCCGGAGCCTGCCGGCTTCAGCGCTTGCGTTCGCGCTTGCGCTCGCCCTTCTTGTGGCTCTGGACCTCGCGGCGGCGGCGCTCCAGCTGGGCCGGGGACAGGGCGTTGACGCGGTCCTTGAAGGGGTTGTCGCCGGTCTTGAACTCTATGCCTATGGGCGTGCCCTCGATGCGCAGCACCTTGCGGTAGATGTTCTCGAGGTAGCGCTTGTAGGCATTGGGCACGGCCGCCGTCTGGTTGCCGTGGATGACCACGAGCGGCGGGTTCTGGCCACCCATATGGGCATAGCGCAGCTTGATGCGGCGGCCACCGACAAGAGGCGGCTGATGCTGCTCCACCGCATCCTGCAGGATCTGGGTCAGGCGGTTGGTGGCGACCTTGATGGTGGCCGAGGCATAGGCCTTTTCCACGGAAGGGTAAAGGTCGCCGACACCGGTGCCGTGCATGGCGGAGATGAGGTGCACACGCGCCCAGGGAATGAAGTCCAGGCGGCGGTCTATGTCCTTGCGCACCAGCTCGCGGTCGTAGTCGCTCATGCCATCCCATTTGTTGATGGCCACCACCAGCGCGCGACCGCTCTGCAGCACGAAGCCCAGCATGTGCAGGTCCTGGTCGACGATGCCTTCGCGGGCATCCAGCACCAGCACCACCACATGCGCATCCTTGATGGCCTGCAGGGTCTTGATCACGGAAAACTTTTCCACGCCCTCGTCGACACGACCGCGGCGACGCACGCCGGCGGTGTCTATCAGGGTGTATTTCCTGTCGCGGCGCTCGAAGGGAATGTAGATGGAGTCGCGGGTGGTGCCGGGCATGTCGAAGACCACCACGCGCTCTTCGCCCAAAAGGCGGTTCACCAGCGTGGACTTGCCGACATTGGGGCGGCCGACGATGGCGATCTTGATGCCGGTCTCGGTGATGGGCGCTTCTTCCTCGTCCGGCGGGCAATCCGCCAGCACGTTCAGCATCATCTGCGCGACACCGCGGCCGTGGCTGGCGGCAATGCCGAAAATCTCGCCCATGCCCAGGCGGTGGAAGTCGGCCATGGCGGCCTCTTCCTGCACGCCGTCTATCTTGTTCACCACCAGGTGCACGCGCTTGTTCAGGCTGCGCAGCTCCGCGGCGATTTCCTGGTCAGCACCGGTGAGGCCGGCGCGGGCGTCCACCAGGAAGAGCACGATGGTGGCTTCGTGTATGGCCAGGCGCGACTGTTCCGCCATATAAGCATCTATGCCCTTCTCGCCTTCGCCTATGCCGCCGGTGTCGATGACGATGAAGGATTTGTCCTCGACACGGGCATCGCCGTATTTGCGGTCACGCGTCAGGCCGGGCAAGTCGGCGACCAGGGCATCGCGACTTTTCGTCAGCTGGTTGAACAGGGTGGACTTGCCCACATTGGGGCGGCCCACCAGCGCGATCACGGGTTTCATGGCAATTCTCTAGTAGCGGCGGCAGGCCGCAAAAAACGCCATTCCCGCCGCAGCGGGAATGACAGGCAACACCTAAAAGGAAAAAGCGATCAGCGCTGGCGTATCTGCCAGGCGCTGAGGTCACCATTGTCGTCCCAGCAGTACAGCACATCGCCGCGCGCCTGCAGGGTCACCAGCGGGCCACCGGCCACGCTGATACGGCCGCGCACCTGGCCATCGCTCTGTCCCAGCAGATGCACATAGCCGTCGTTGTCACCCACGGCCAGCACGGAACCCACCACCACCGGATTGCTGAGCTGGCGCCAGGCGAAATCCGGCTGCTTCCAGGACACCTTGCCGCTGGCGCGATCCACCGCCAGCACATTGCCGGTGGTGTCGCTGACGTAGACATTGCCCAGGCCTTCGGCCAGGGCATTCACGCTGGACACATCGAACTGCCAGCGGCGGCGCGCCGAGGCCACGTCGGTGGCGGTCAGCTGCGACTGGAAGCCCACGCTGTACAGCGTGCTGTCATCCACCAGCAGCAGGTCGGCGGCGATATCCGCCATGCGCTCCAGCTCGGTGCGGCCGGTGTTGGTGGCCACACGCAATTCCCAGCCGGCCACGCCGGTGTTCAGGTCCAGGCCCATCAGCTTGCCGCCGGAGGTGCCTACATAGACGCGGTTGTCGGCTATCAGCGGCGCCGCATTGGCGTGCAGGCTGAGCGGCGGCACCGTGGTGTTGTAGGTCCAGCGCGATTCGCCGCTGTCACGGGCCAGGGCATGGATGGTGCCGTCCGCGGCCAGTACGACCACGGTATCCGCCGCCACGGCCGGCGTCGCCACCACGGCGGAGCCCACCGATACTTTCCATTTCGGGCTGCCATCCTCTTCCGAGAAGGCGGCCACCTCACCCTTGGCCGTGGCCACCACGACCACACCGTAGGCCGCGGCAGGACCCGCCGTCAGCGGCAGGCCGGTTTCCTTTTTCCACAGCTTGCGGCCGCTTTCACGCTCCACGGACTGCAGCAGGCCCTCACGGCTCGCGGCGATCACGTGCTGCTCGCCGATGCTGGGGGAAAGACGCAGGTCGTCACCGTCTATGCCGTCACCCACGCTGGTCTTCCACAGCTTTTTCAGCTTGATGCGGTCGGCCGGCAGGTCCGGATAAGGCTTGGGCTCCGGCGCCTTGGGCGAGCTGCTGCAGGCGCTGATGCCGGCCAGCAAGGCCAGCAGCAGGACGGCGGAAAGGCCCCGGTTCAGGCGCGGAAAAATGTTCACGAAGACTTGGACCCGGCGTCAGCGGCTTTTTCTTCCGCCTTGGCGGCCGCCTTCTTGGCTGCCGGCGCTTCCAGGCCCACATCCGCCATCTTCAGCTCCAGCAGGGGACGGCGCTCATCGCGGGCGTCCAGGGCTTCGGCCGCGGCCAGATAGGCTTTCTGCGCTTCCGGAATCTTGTTCTGGGCCTGGTAGATATCGCCCTTCAGCTCTTCCACGGTGGGCTTGAAGCCGGCATCGCTTTCCTTGGCCAGCAGGGCCAGGGCGGCGTCGTACTGCTTCTGTGCAAACAGCACGCGCGCCAGGCGGGTGCTGGCCAGCAGGCGTTCGGCTTCGGCCGGCTTCTGCTCCAGCACCCAGCGCAGCTGCTTTTCCGCTTCCTTGAAGTCATTGCGGTCCACCGCCTGGCGCGCCAGCAGCAGGCCGGCATTCAGGGCAAAGGGCGTGCGCGAGTAATCGTCCTTCAGGCTCTTGGCCAGGCGCTGCACATCGGTGCTGGCGGCCTTGTCTTCCGGATTCAGCTGGCTGCGCTGCACAGCCGTCATCATTTCCTGGAAAACCGTGGAGGCCTTGGTGGACGCATCCAGCTGCGAGCTCTGCCAGTAACGCCAGCCGGCAAACACGGCCATGGCCAGGGCCACACCGATCAGGATGGGCGTGCCGTAGTCCTGCCAGAAGCGCTTCAGGTTCTCGACTTGTTCTTGTTCGTGCTGACTCACGGAAAGCTCCTTTCAATCAATGCATTGGCTAGCCAAAAAAGCAGGCGGCCGGACCGCCTGCTCACAGCGTATGGTTTTCCTTCAGGAAGGCCGCCACTCCGGAAAGGGGCAGCGTTTTCTGTTCCTGCTCTTCACGCAGCCACTTCAGGGCCACGGTGCCGTTCTTCACTTCATCCTCACCCAGCACCAGCGCAAAACGGGCACCGGATTTGTCCGCCTTCTTGAACTGCGACTTGAAGCTGCCGCCGCCGCAGTTCACCAGCACGCGCAGGTCGGGCAGCGCCGTGCGCAGGGATTCGGCCAGCAGCAGGGCCGGCAGGGAGGTGCCCGCGCCCACCGCGGCGACAAAGACATCGGCTTCGGAGGCTTCACGCTGCGGATGCAGGGCGGCGTGTAGCAGCAGCAGGCGCTCCAGGCCGATGGCGAAACCCACCGCCGGCGTCGCCTGTCCGCCCAGCTGCGTGACCAGGCCGTCGTAGCGGCCGCCGGCGCAGACCGTGCCCTGGGCGCCCAGCTCGGAGGTCACCCACTCGAACACGGTCTTGTTGTAGTAATCCAGGCCACGCACCAGCTTCGGGTTCACGGCGTATTCGACACCGGCCGCATCCAGCACGGCGCGCAGGGCGGCAAAATGCTCCGCCGATTCGGCCTCCAGGAAATCCGGCAGGCGCGGCGCACCTTCAAGGATCTGCTGGGTGCCGGCATCCTTGCTGTCCAGGATGCGCAGGGGATTGCTGGTGAGGCGGCGCTGCGAATCCTCGTCCAGCTGCGTGCGGTGCTGCTCCAGGTAGGCCACCAGGGCGGCGCGGAAATTCGCGCGCTCGTGGATTTCACCCAGGGAATTGATTTCCAGGCGCACGGCTTTCTGCAGGCCCAGCTCGCGCCACAGGCGCGCGGTCAGCAGGATGAGCTCGGCATCGATATCCGGGCCGGTCATGCCGAAGGTTTCCACGCCGAACTGGTGGAACTGGCGGTAGCGCCCCTTCTGCGGCCGCTCGTAGCGGAACATGGGGCCGGTATACCAGAGGCGCTGCGTCTGGTTATAGGTGAGGCCATGCTCCAGGGCGGCGCGCACGCAGCCGGCGGTGCCTTCGGGACGCAGGGTCAGCGATTCGCTGCCGCGGTCCTGGAAGGAATACATTTCTTTTTCCACGATGTCGGTGACTTCACCGATGGCGCGCGCGAACAGCGGCGTGCTTTCCACGATGGGCAGGCGGATCTCGTGGTAGCCGTAGGCGCGCATGAGGTCGCGCAGCACGGCTTCCACCTCGGCCCAGCGCCCGGTGTCAGCAGGAAGGATGTCGTTGAAACCGCGGATGGCGGTGATTTTCTGGCTCATTCTTTTTTCGCTTGTCAGTTGCCGCGTACGATCACGCCGCGGGCTTCGTCATCCGCTTTCTTGGCCGCTTCGGCCGCTTCATGTTCGCGTACGCGGTCGCGCACCATTTTTTCTATCTCGTCCACCAGGTTGTTGGTGGGGATGAGATGGCTCTTCTCGCCATGGCGGTAGACCAGGCTGTTGGGCAGTGCACCCACCACGCCGATATCCGCCTCCTTGGCTTCACCCGGGCCGTTCACCTTGCAGCCGATCACGGACACGTCCATGGGCACGCGCACGTCCTCGAGCCGTGCTTCCAGGGCATTCATCACGCGTATGACGTCGAATTCCTGGCGCGAGCAGCTGGGGCAGGCGATGAAATTGATGCCGTTGGAACGGATGGCCAGCGACCGCAGGATATCGAAGC
>DASUXS010000136.1:0-2674 GCA_036377855.1 Moraxellaceae bacterium | reverse complement strand
AGCAGAACCACTCTTTCGGCCTGCGCCTGCCTGGCGTGGACATTCCCGCGGATATCGGCATCGAGCAGCGTGATGCCTGCCTGCGTGCCCTGGCCTTGTTCGGCCGCCCGGAGCAGCCGGCATGACGACGCTGACTTCCCGCGCCATCCCGGGCTGGCCGGTGCGCTACTGGCAGTCCGCCGCGCTGCTGGTGGCGGTACTGCCGCAGTTTGAGCGCCTGCCTTACTGGTTGCTGGCGCTGGTGGTCCTGGCCTGCCTGTGGCGCACGCCTTTTGCGGAGCGCCGCCTGGCCGCGCCGGGCAGCCTGCTGCGGATGCTGATCCTGATGGCGGGCATGGCCGGAGTGTATTACTCGCACCGCACCTTGCTGGGGGCGGAGGGAGGCGTTTCCTTTCTCATCGTCTGTGCCGTGCTGAAACTGCTGGAGTCGCGCCAGCAGCGTGATCTTTTCATTTCCGTGGTGCTGGATTTCTTCGTGCTGGCCACGGCCTTCCTGTTTTCCACCTCGCTGGTGGTGACGGTCTATGTGGGCCTGGCCTGCGTGGTCATCATCGCGGCACTGCTGGTGCAGCAGCAGCGTGAAGGCGCGGGCCTGCGTCTCAGCCTGCGCCGGGCCGGCGTGATGGCGCTGCAGGCACTGCCGCTGATGCTCATCCTGTTCGTGTTTTTTCCCCGCCTGCCGCCGTTGTGGACCTTGAACCTGTCGCAGGGCGGGGGACGCACCGGCATGTCCGACAGCATGAGCCCGGGGGATATTTCCCGTCTCAGCGAATCCTCGGAGCTGGCTTTCCGCGTGGAATTCAGCGGGCCCTTGCCGCCGTCGCGCGAGCTGTACTGGCGTGGCCTGGTGCTCACCCATTACGACGGCCAGCGCTGGACCCAGGCCGAAGGCATTCACGAGCCGCGGCCGGCGTCCCTGCGCGCTCCCTGGGTGCAGGGGCAGGACGGCACTGCGCCACTGGCCTATCGCATCATCCTCGAGCCCACGGACCAGACCTGGCTGTTTGCCCTGGCCCAGCCGCGCTCGCCGACACCCCGGCTGGGCCTGACCCGCGACAATCGCCTGGTGGCCCGCGCGCCGGTGTTTTCCCGCCTGAGCTATGACGTGCAGTCCTGGCCCCAGGCCAGTGCCGATATCGAGAGCCTGCCGGACTGGATGTGGATGCAGTCGGTGCAGTTGCCGGCGCAGGGCAATCCGGAGGCAAAGCGCATGGCCCGGCGCTGGTATGCCAATTCCGGCAGTGCGTCGCGCTATGTGGCCGACACCCTGGACTGGTTCCGCCAGGAGCATTTTTTCTACACCCTGGAGCCACCGGCCCTGGGTGAAAACCGCGTTGACGACTTCCTGTTCAAGACGCGTCGCGGTTTCTGCGAGCACTACGCCTCTGCCTTTGTCTTCCTGATGCGCGCCGCCGGTGTGCCGGCGCGCGTGGTGGCGGGTTACCAGGGCGGCGAGAAAAGTCCGCTGGGCGATTACTGGGTCGTGCGCCAGCTCGATGCCCATGCCTGGGCCGAGGTCTGGCTGGAAGGGCAGGGCTGGGTGCAGGTGGACCCGACCTCGGCGGTGGCCCCCGACCGTGTACAGCGTGGCGCCACCCAGCTGGCCGGCAATCCCGCCTACTGGGGCAATTCCGGCCTGAGTACGGTGCGCTACAACAATTTCCGCCTGCTCAAGAACCTGCGCAGCCTGGCGGACTATGTGAATTACCGCTGGCACCGCGACGTGCTGGGCTATGACGTGGAAAACCAGGAAGGCCTGATGCAGCGCCTGCTGGGCGATACCAGCCTGCTGCGCCGCCTCGCCGTCATGGGCATCGCCCTGGCGGTGCTGGCCGGCCTGCTCTTCCTTTGGGCCCTGCGCGGCGAGCGCCGCCAGCTGCATCCCCTGGACCGGCTCTACCGGCGCTACTGCGCGCGCCTGGCCCGCCAGGGCGTGCTGCGCGAAGCCGGCGAGGGGCCGCAGGCCTTTGCCCGGCGCGTGGCCCGGCAGAAACCCGTGCTTGGGCCGCAGGCCGAGGAATTTGCCCGTCTCTACATGGCCCTGCGCTACCAGCCCGCGCGCGACAAGGCTCGTATCAAGGTGCTGGAAAAACGCCTGATCCGCCTGGCCCGCGGCTTTTGAGGGCCTGCGCGCCTAACGGCCTGTATGGAAAAGCTTTTTTCAGCCGATTTGTTGAAAGCGGGGAAGCGATTCAGTAAGATGCGCGCCTCGCATGAAGCGGCCCCTGAAAAGGCTGCGGCGAGCAGACCCCAGGCGCGTAGCTCAGCTGGTTAGAGCACCACCTTGACATGGTGGGGGTCGCTGGTTCGAGTCCAGTCGCGCCTACCAGATTTTCCCTTTATGGGATCAAAGCAAAGGCCCGCTATATGCGGGCCTTTGCTTTTTTTATGGTTGTCATTTCCTCTTTGATCCCGTCATTCCTCTTTTGGTTTCGTCGTTCCCGCGCAGGCGGGAACCTCATGGATTCGGGCAGGGCTTCGTTTTGCGGCCCGCTGCACGTCACGGAGATTATTCGCTGCGCTCACCCCTTCGGGGCCAGCCTGCGGCTGCTCAACGCCCTTCGGGCTTTTGTCCCGCCTGCGCGGGAATGACGTTGATTAGGTTTAGTGAAAATCCCGCGAACTGATATCCAGCCCCGCCAACGCCTCGCTCACATCCTCGATCTGCCCCGCC
>DASUXS010000135.1:0-7419 GCA_036377855.1 Moraxellaceae bacterium | reverse complement strand
CTACCACTATTTCGAAAACCGCCTGGCCGTCTTCGCTGCCCTGGCCGAGCGCACCATGGCCGGCGTTGATGGCGAAATGGCCAAGCAGCTGGGATCGTTCGCGCAGTCGCCTGAACTCAGCTCCCGTGTGCTGTTGTATACGCTCTACGGCGCCTATCGCGAAGCCCCCGGCTATGTGCCCATCCTGCGCGCCCTGCGCGCCGAGCCGGTGCTGTACGAGCTGGTGCAGGAATCCAACCGCCGCAGCGCCGCCGTGATTGCCGCGGTGCTGACGGCGCGCACGACCTTGTCGGCAGACCGTGCCGGCCGCGTGGCCTGGATGCTGAGCGAATCCTGCGAGCAGATACTGCAGGCCGCGCTGGTGGCGGAGCCGGTGGAGGCGGAAGCCTTGCTGGAGGAGCTGGTGGAAATGGTGGATGCGTTGTTTGCGCACTATCTGGCGCTTTGAATGGCGCTGAGAAAAAAAGCCGGCGTATGCCGGCTTTTGTTTTTCAGGGATTGGTCACTGCTGCCTGCTTATCTCTCTGTCGCCCCGGCGAAGGCCGGGGCCCAGCGTCTTTGGCAGCGTTCGAAAAAGTCACTGGGCCCCGGCCTTCGCCGGGGCGACAGTTGGGTTGTTAGCTCTGTCAGTGGAAGCACTGTCGGCAGTTTTCTTAACGACGTGCTTTTGATGCGAGTTGCGCTGAGCTGAGTGTAGTGACGATGCAAATGGAAAGGGGATGTGAAATCTTCCCGTTCCCTCAGGCATCCGCCTCAAGGTCCATGAACCTGTCCGGCGCAATACGGATGGCCGCACCCGTCGGGCAGGCGCGCACGCAGGCCGCTCCACCTTTCTGGTCTTTGCACATATCGCACTTCACCGCCTTCTTGGGCTGGTTGGGATCGTAAACCCCAGCTTTCTCGCCCGGTGCATGGCCTATGCCCAGCAGCATCCAGGCCAGCAGGCCGCTGCTGCTTTCCACCGGTGCCGGGGCGCGCATCTGGATCACGCCATAGGGGCAGTTGCGCTCGCAGTTGCCACAACCTATGCAGGCATCCGAGATATAGACCTCGCCGGTGTCGGAGCGGCGTATGGCATCGGGCGGGCAGTCCTTCATGCAATGCGGATGTTCGCAGTGGCGGCAGGACGTGGGCACGTGGATGTTGTTGAAGGTGGGGCCGGCGGCACGATTGAGGCGTGACATGCCGTTATGCGTTTCCGCGCAGGCCACTTCGCAGTTGTTGCACTGTATGCACAGGGCTTCGTCGATGAGCAGCACATCGGTGCCCTCGCCCAGACCCTGGCCCATGAGGAAGCGGATGATGTCGCTGCCGCCGCTCTGCTCCTCGCGCTCCACATTGTGTTTGACGCGTTCCAGCAGCGTGGTTTCCAGGTCGGCGCGCCAGGACGGATTTTCCGCCACCACGCTTTTGAAGATGTCGGCCTTGAGTAGCAGCATTTCCGTCTGCACCGTGGCCTGCACGGTGGCGGTACGCGGCGTGTCGTTAAGCAGCGCCATTTCCCCGACATAGTTGCCGGCGGAGACATAGGACAGCACGACATCGCGGCCCTGCACATCCTTGGAGATGGTCACCGAGCCCGAGCGTATGAGGTAGAGCGAATCCGGTTCGTCGCCTTCGCGGAACACCACTTCATTGGCGGCGAAGCGTTTCACCTCTACGCCACCGGCCATGAGCCGGGCCACGGCCTCGGGCGGCAGCTTGGGCGCGAGATAGGTGGTGATGGCACGACGCAGGAAGATCTGGTCGATCTGGCGGCGTATGGATTCCACCGACGCAATCAGCTTCAGCATCTGCTTGCGCGGCGTTTCCACAAGGCTGCAGCCTTCGCCGGCGCGCACGGTGGCGGTACGGCGGCGGCCCGAGATCAGGCCCATCTCGCCGAAGAACTGGCCGCGCTCCAGCTTGATCCAGGAGGCCTGGCCGGCTTCGTCGAAAACCTCCACTTCCACCGAGCCTTCGACGATGGAGAGGAAGCTGTTGGTGTAGTCATTGCGCGCGAAAATGATCTCGCCCGGCGCCGGCATCAGGATGGACGACTCCAGCATGAACTCGCGCATCTGCAGGCGGGTGAGGTCGGCGAACAGCGGCACGTTGTGCTGGACGACAGTGAGGGCCTCCGTCACGGTGTAATCCGGGCGGAATTTTTCGAACTTGGCCAGCAGCAGAGGTTCGTCCGCGGGCACCACGGCCATCTCCATGATGGTGGAGACGACTTCATAGCCCTGGTTCATGGCCTGCTTGATCAGCGGATAGCCGCCCAGGGCGCCGATGACATAGAGCCCCGGCACATTGGATTCATAAGCTTCGGACAGGGCCGGCACGGCATTGGCATCGCTGTTGGGGAAGACGATGCCAAAACCTTCCACCAGCTTGCGTGGCGGGCTGGCACCCAGTCGTGCGATGACGCGGTGGCAGGGAATGGTTTCCTCGCCACCCTGGGTGCTGGCCACATAGCGCAGCGGAAATTCCGAACTGCCGCTGTCCTCCACGCGCGTGGTGCGCGTGCCGTAGCGGATTTCCACGCTGCCGTCTTTGGCGGCCGCCATGATGAGGGAGTGGTTGGCTTCCTTGCAGCGCGTGAATTCCACATCGCGGTTGATGAGGATGACGCGATTCTGCCGTGACAGCGCCAGCGCGTTTTCAATGGCGGCGTCACCGGCGCCGATGACGACAATGGTCTCGCCTTCGAATTCATCCGGATCGGACAGGGTGTACTGCACGCGCGGCAGGCTTTCGCCGGGCGTGCCCAGCTTGCGGATATTGCCCTGCAGGCCGATCGACAGGACGACATGACGCGCTTTGTATTCCTCGCCGTTCTCGCAGCGCACGATGAAAAGATGCTTGCCGGTCTTTTCGATTTCCGTCACGCGGCGGCCGTAGCGGATGCTCACGCCCTGGGCCTGCAGCTCGTCGTTCCAGGTGCCCAGCACCTGTTCACGCTTGCCGGCCGCAAAGCTCATGCCGCTCTGCAGGGGCAGCAGGGCCGGCTCGGCCATCACATGCTTGCCCTTCTGGTATTTGTAGATGGTGTCCGAGGCATGCTCTTCCGCTTCCAGCAGCACATGCGGAATCAGCAGCTCGGCGGCACGCGAAGCGGCGGACAGGCCGGCGGGACCGGAGCCGACGATGATGACGGTCAGCACTTCCTCCGGATCAATCTCGTCGGAGGGCGGACGTATGACTGCGGTGCGGTTGGCGAAATCTTCCATGAGGCTTACCTCGCGGGGCGGGCGATGAGCCCGCGCAGTTTCAGCAGCGAAGCCTTGAAGGCCTCGGGTGCGTAATTTTCGTCATTGCTCAGTATCTTCTGCATGGCGGCCAGCTGTGCATTGGCCTGGCGGGCAGCTTCGGCGGACAGGCCGCCGGCTTTCTGCAGATAGCTGCTCACGCCGGAGATGGCCATATAGGCCTGTTCCGCACCGGCATAGTCGGTATAGCCGTTGGCCAGGCCTTCGTCGACCAGGTTGGCCAGCAGGCCCTGCAGGTCCTTGTTGCTGAAGCGGTACTGCTCGAAGAAGCGGATCTGCTTGTCCACCAGCGTGGAGAGCTTGCGCGCCTCGGCCAGCGGATCCATGCCCAGCGCTTCACCGGCAATGGCCTTGTGCAGGCGCAGGATCTGCGCATTCAGCGCCGCGGAATCGGCCGGATTCACCGCCTTCACGATATTGCGCAGCATCAGCAGGTTGGAGTCGTTGAGGCGGATACGGCCCGGGCCAATGCCCTGGCGCGGCTGCCAGCGCTTGTTGGACATGGGATGGTGGCAGGCGTGGCAGTCGAACAGCACCAGTTCCGGGAAGAGGCCGTCGCGGCCGCGTACCGGATCGGTGAGCGTGGTCAGCAGCGACTGCACGGCAACTGCCTGGCCTATGGCCCAGAGCCGCACGCCGTCAAACTCGCCTTTGCGCGCCTTCCAGTCGGCATCGATCCTGTAATGCGGGGGCTGGAAATTGGCGAAGGTGTCGAGGTCGAAGCCCAGGCGCGGATGACCGGCGCCCATGATGCGGTGCGTCACCAGTTTCTTGTCGTTGCCGAAATGGCAGGACATGCAGAGCCGCGCCATTTCCACGGGACGATCGGTGGGATAGAGGCCGTTCTGCACATTGGCGGCATGGCTGACACCGGGTTCGGTGTGGCTCTTGATCCAGTCGTAGGCGGGACCGTGGCAACCCTCGCAGGAAACACCGTCAGTAATCGAGAAGCGCTCGCCGCGTTTATTGGGCGGCGGATTGTAGGCATGGCAATCCAGGCAGACATTTTCTTCCTGTGGCGGTTTGGCCAGGCCCAGCTTTTTTGCGATGCGCTTGGAATCATCCGTGAGCAGGGTGGCATAGGCGCCGGCGTGACGATCCAGTCGCAGCCAGGTGGTGTATTCATTGTGCAGGATGTTGGCATCCTTCCAGGGCTGCACGGCGCCATGGCACATGCTGGAGGCGCAGTTCACCACGCCCACGCTTTTATGTAGGGAGTCCTGGGGCAGGGGAGCTGTGGCCTGTGCCGACACCACTGCCAGCAGGCAGAGCAGTGCACAGGTCCAGCGCAAGGACAGGAATTTCATCACGGGCCCTTCCGGTTTGTGGTGGAGGGTTGAGAAGAGGAGGGTTGGGTAGCGGGAGCCTCAGGACGCAGCAGCGCTTTGCCCGAGGCAGGAATGCGCGGCGCGCGGCGCTGGTAGGCACTGCTGTCGACTTCATCCGTCACTGTCCACAGCGAACCGTCTTCGCGCTGGTAGAGGCGCGCCATTTCGCTGGCATTGAAGGGGCGCGAACCGATACGGCCGAAGACGGCGATCTGGCCGCCGGTTTCATCCACGGCGCGGTCGCGGTCAAGGCCCTTGGAAATGGCCGTGGCCGGCGAGGCGGTGCGACGCCAGGCGATCACATGGGGCCTGGGCTCGGGCGAGAAGCCGTAGAAACGCGGCTGCGTGTCCGGCGCCGTGAGCTGCAGCACCTTGAGGCCGTTGCGACCGTCCGCCACATAGGCGAAGAGCGAGGCATTGGTGCTGCCCACGATGACATCGCGGGCATCATCGATTTTGCCGCCGTCGTTGAAGAGCTGGTAGAGCTTAGGTGCTTCCGGTCTTTCCACATCGATGATGGCCAGGCCCTGTTTGCCGGCGGCGACATAGGCATAGGTGCGCGCCACATAGACACGGTGTGCATCCGCCAGCGGCACGACGGCAGGCAGCAGCTGCGGCTTGTCGGCATGCGTCACGTCCACCACCTGCAGGCCGGCATCGGTGGTGACAAAGAGATAGCGGAACTGCAGCGCGCTGGCGCGCACGCCCTTGAGCGGCAGCACGGTGAGCAGCTGCGGCGATGTCGGCGTGTCCAGGTCGACAATCACCAGGCCGGCATCCGCGGCGATATAGGCATAGCGGCCGCCCAGGGTGACATGTCTTGCGCCCTTGAGGATGCCGTCCTGGTTCCAGGTGACGGCACGCTTCAGGAAGTTGTTGCGCGCATCGCCATCGGCCAGCGTGTTCACGTCCACCAGTACCAGGCCTTCTTCGGCATCCGTGATGGCGGCATAGCTGTAGATGGGATGGAAGGGCTGTTCCTGGTTGGTGATGCGCATCAGGTCGCCCTGGTTGCGCAGCGGGGCAATCGGCTGGTTGGTGGGCAGGGCTACGCAGGTCGCCTGTTTCGTGCCCACGAAGTTCTGCTGTCCCAGCGGCGAGTAGGGAGCGGTGATGATGCGCTGCGCCACGCCCTTGTTGGCGATGCTGGCCACATCGTAGACGCGCAGACCGCCTTTGCGTTCAGCGGCGAAGAGATATTCACCGCGCAGCTGCAGGCAGCCCACTTCGCCTTCGCTGCCATGGTCCTGGGCATTGGGCAGTTCACGGTCGCGCCTGAGATGGTCGCCATACCAGTCGGGATAAGCGTATTGCTGCAGATAGCTGCCTATCACGGCCTGGGGCTCATCCCATTCCGTCACCTGCACGGCCTCGACATGGTCCTGCTCGCCCAGCCAGGCATTGAAGCCGACAAAGTTCACGAAGTTGGTTCCCTGCAAGAGCAGCTGCGCCATGATGGCGTTGTTGTCGTTCCTGGCGGAAACATGGCAGTCGCTGCAGGTCTTGGTTTCTTCCTTGCGTTCGGTATGCGCGAAATGCGGCGCGAAGGCCTGCGAGGAGAAACCGCTGGCGGCAATCGGCGGCTGCTGGATGTAGATGCGCTCGCGGTTGGCATTCGTTGACGACAGGATCAGTGCCGAGCTGGAGCGTATCGGCGCGATACGCCCGCCCTTCACCGGGCCGTGGATACCGATCATGAAGACATCGTCACGCACCACCTGCGGGTTGTAGGTGGCGTAGTTGCGTGTCTCGCCGCCTTCATAGTGGTGGCGTTCGGTTTTCCAGTTGGCCTGTATGGGCAGGTGGCAGCCGGAGCAGCTGGTGGTCCAGGAGGTGTGGCAGGTGTAGCACATCATCTTGTCTTCACCGTGCGCATACTCTTCCACGCCCGGTCCCCATTTGCCTTCACGTCCGGCTTCGCCGGCGGCCATCAGTTTGGCGCGCGCGGCCTTGGCGTTGTAATGCGGGTTCTCCGGATTCACCGAATCCTTCACCAGCGAGACTTCCCATTCCATGGCCGGATCAGTGGCAGCGCGCTGGAACAGTTTACCGTCACGCCATTCAAAGCGCTTGCGGCCGTCCTGGGTGCGCAGCAGCGACATGTCCATGCCGCCCGGACGTGCCGCCGGGCCGCTGGTGCGCAGGGTGGGATAGCGGCTGGCGGTGCCATGGCAGTCGGCGCAGTCGACTTCGATGGCGGCCGCCACTTCGCCATAGATATGGCCGTTGCCATGCATGTCCTGCGAGAAATGGCAGTCCACGCACTGCATGCCCTTTTCCATGTGGATGGAGGCCAGGTGCACGGCCTTGTCGAATTTGTGCGCGTCATCATCGGGGATGATGTTGTTGTCCTTGTCCAGCAGGGCGCCGTGGCGGTCGCGCTTGAACACGGCGCGGAAATTCCAGCCATGGCCGTGGTAGTCGGCGAACTGCGTGTCCTTGAGCTGGGGATTGAGCAGGGCCACGTTCTTGAGGAAGGCGGGATCGCTCCAGTTGCCGCGTATGGCGGCTTCTTCCGGATTGCGGTCCAGGATTTCGCGGGCTTCCTTGGCGGTCGGATATTTCTGCTTTTCCGGCCACATATGCGGTGCATCCGATTCGTAGTCCCACATCGTGTAGCCGTAGAAGCTGTTCACGAAGATATTGGGCTGGTGCATATGGCAGGTCATGCACTGCGACGACGGAATGGCGCGGGTGAATTCATGCTTGAGCGGGTGGCCGGGCTCATCCCTGGGAATGGTGGGGTCCACGCTCTGCGAGCTGCCGTTGTTGCCGGCCCAGGCATAGACGCTGCTGTGCTTGGGATCGCGATCATTGGCATAGATGGTGTGGCAGCCGGT
>DASUXS010000134.1:0-4181 GCA_036377855.1 Moraxellaceae bacterium | reverse complement strand
GATGCCGGCGCCAGCAATGATTTCGACAACCTGCCGGTGCCCTTCCGCGCGATAGGCACCGACATCATCGACGGCGAGGCCGTGGTGCTGCGTGACGGCACCGTGGCCGAAGCCATGCGCGCCAGCATGACGGTCCCGGGCCTGTTCCCGCCCATTTCCTACAAAGGCCACCTGCTGGTGGACGGCGGCCTCTCCAAGAACCTGCCGGTGTCCGTGGGGCGCGAGCTCTGCGGTCCGGGAGCGCGCGTGATCGCGGTGAATGTGTCCACGCCCAGCCTCAAGCAGTCGGATCTCACCTCCTTCCTGTCCATAGGCGAGCAGACCATCAACATCAGCATGCAGCGCAATATGAACGAGGAGCTGGCCAACCTCACGGACCGCGATGTGCTGCTGACACCGAAGCTGGATGGCTATACCGGCGCCGATTTTGAAAAGGTCAGGGAGCTCATCAGGATCGGTGAGGAAGTGGTCAGCGAGCATGCCGCCGAGCTGGCCAGCTTCCAGGTCGGAGAGGAGGAATACAAAGCCTGGCAGCAGCGCGTGCAGGCACGCAAGAAGCCCGAGCCCGTCATCACTTCGGTGAAGATGACGGACATGCACTGGGTGAATCCGGAAGTCATGCAGGACCTGCTCAATGTGAAGACCGGGCAGCCCTTCGACATGGAAGCCCTGCACAAGAACATCGACAAGGTCTATGCCCGTGGTGATTTCGCCAGCATCAGCTATGACCTCATCAACGATGGCAAGGGCTATGCCGAACTCATGGTGGACCCCAAGGAAAAGGATGGCCGCGATTTCGTGCGCTTCGGCCTCAGCCTGTATTCCGACTTCCAGGGCGATTCCTCGTTCAATGCCCTGGCTTCCCTGCGCCGTGGCTGGCTGAACCGCCTGGGTGCGGAATGGCGCACCGATGTGCAGGTCGGTGAGGACAACGGCATCTACAGCGAGTGGTACCAGCCGGCGACACTGAGCTCGGCGTTTTTCGTGGCGCCTTATGCCATCTATGTGGACCAGCACCGTGATGTCTATCTCGAGGACTTTGCCAAGCTGCGCTACCAGTTTACGCGCTTCGGCGGCGGCCTGGAGCTGGGCTCGGTGTTCGGGCGCTGGGGTGAAGTGCGTGTCGGCGTGATGCGGGCGCAGGCGCGTTCGCAATCCGAAACGCTGTTCGTGGTGCCGGATGAAACCTACCAGCAGGGCGGCTTCACCCTGCGCACCATCTACGACCAGCTGGACAACACGCATTTTCCGCACAAAGGCGGCAGCGTGCGTCTCAGCTATTTCAGCTCCAATACCGACCTGGGCGCTGACAGCAGTTACGAGCGCCTGGACCTGCGCGCCGTGAAAGCCCTGACCTGGTCGCGGAACACCGTGCTGGCCACCGTGCATCTGGGCAGCGACATGAACACCACCATTCCCTATTACGACAATTTCACGCTGGGCGGCATCTTCAATATGAGCGCCTATCCGCCGGGCTATCTCATGGGCGGCAAGCTGGGCTATGCCAGCCTGCTCAGCTATCGCCGCTTCAGCGACCTGCCGCGTGGCCTGGGTCGCGGCATCTACGGTGGCGTGCAGCTGGAAAGCGCGCGCATGAGCAATGTGCCGGAAGGTTTCACCAACAACGGCACCGCCTTGTCGGGCTCGGCCTATCTGGCGGCGGACACGCTGCTGGGACCGTTCTATCTGCTGGGAGCCGTCGGCAATGAAGACCAGACGGCGATTTACCTGGCCCTGGGTATCAGCTTCTAGAGCATCCGTTTCCACGGAGAGGATTTATGCGCGCACTGCTTCTGCTTTTCCTGCTACTGCCTGCCATGTCATGGGCGCAGACCGTCACCCTGGCCATGGACCCCTGGCCGCCCTTCACCGAAAAAGGTGGCAAGGGCGTGGCCGTGACCCTGGTGCGTGCCGCCTTGCAGCGCGGCGGCATGCAGCTGAAAACGGTAGAAAAGCCCTGGCAGGAAGCCTGGGAGGGCAGTGTGGCCGGCCGTTACGACGGCGTGCTGGCAGTCTGGTATGACGAAGAACGCGCCAAGGCGCTGTTGTTCTCCGAGCCGTATATGAGCAATCGCGTGGTCATGGTCACCCGCTACAAGGACAAACGCGACCCGCAGCAGCTGGCGGACCTGGCCGGCCGCAAGGTGGGCGTGGTCAAGGGCTATGCCTACCATCCGGATTTCGATGCGCGCCAGGATTTCACGCGCGTGGAGTCGACGTCGCTGGCGCAGAGCCTGCAGCGCCTGGTGCGCGGTGAAGTCGATGTGGTGGTGGACAGCGAGGTGGCCATACAGCACTGGCTGCACCGCAATCCGAAAACAGCCAAGCAATTGCACGTGCATGAAAAGGCGCTGGCGGAACGCAGCCTTTACCTGGCCATCAATCCGCATACGCCCAAGGCAGAGGCGGTCGTGAACAATTTCAATGCCGCCATCAAGGCCATGCAGCAGGATGGCAGCCTGCTGCGCCTGGTGCGCGCCCAGCCAAGGTGAACGACGTGGCCGAAGAGCTGCCGCTGTTTCCCCTGCACACCGTGCTTTTCCCCGGCGGGGAATTGCCCCTGCGCATTTTTGAAATGCGCTACCGCCGGCTGGTGGATATCTGTGGCAAGCAGCAGCCTTTTGCCGTGGTGCGCATACGCGCCGGACGTGAAGTCGGTGAGCCGGCTTTTACCTATGAAGTGGGGACGCGGGCCTTTTTCGAGCAGCTGGTCAGCCAGCGCGACGGCACGCTGGGCGCCCTGGCCGTGGGCGAGCAGCGCCTGCGCCTCAGCGACTGGCGTGCGGAAAAAGACGGACTGATTTTTGCGCGGGCCACGCTGCTGGAGCCCGAAGCCTATGTGCCGGTGCCCGAAGACCTGCAGGCGCTGGCCTCGGCGCTGGAAGAGCAGGGCCATGCCGTGCCCGATGCCGGCATGCTGGCCTGGCGTCTTGCCGACGGTTTGCCGCTGGATGCGGACACGCGCCAAGCCTTGCTGGAAGAGAGTGATGGTGCCCGCCGCCTGGAAGAGGTGCGCACCTGGCTGCTGCGGCATCCCGGCTGGTTTTCTGCCTGACTGCTCAGGGCTTGAGCGCGCGACGGATGCTTTCTGCCTGTGCTGACAACTCAGCCGCCTCTACCGGACCCAGGGCCAGGTCCATGGGCTTGCGCAGGAGACGCAGCAGGAAATTCAGCGAATCCCCCCGGTAACGCGGCAGCACATGCATATGCACATGCGGCACGGTCTGCTGCGCGGCGGGACCGTCATTCACCATGTAATGCACGGCAGCGGGCTGCAGGTCCGAGGCGTACTGGGCGGCGGCGATGCGCGCCGCGGTGTTGACCAGATGGGCGCGGATGTCTTCCGGCAGGTCCTGCAGGCGCTGCTGGTGCAGTTTCGGAATCACCAGGACATGGCCGCGGCGCAGCGGGTAGATGTCCATGAAGGCGATGACTTTGTCGTCTTCGTAGACGCGGGTGGAGGGCAGTTCGCCCGCCACGATCTTGCAGAACACACAGCCCGTCACGTTTTGCTCTCCTTCAAGTCTGCTTCCATCAGCTGCATCCAGCCCAGGGTGTCCTCGGTCTGGCGCGAGGGTTTGTATTCGGCGCCGCACCAGCCGCTGTAATCGCTTTCATGCAGCAGGGAAAACACCGGGCGGTAATCGAGGCGGCCGGTGCCGGGTTCGTGGCGGCCGGGATTGTCGGCAAACTGGATATGGCCGACCTGGCCGAGATTGTGGCGCAGCGTTTCCAGGATGTCTTCGCCCATGCGGCTCATGTGGTAGCAGTCGAACTGCATCTGCAGGCCATGGATGTCCTGGCAGAGCAGCTGCATATGCTTCAGCGAATGCACCAGGGTATGTGGCATGTCGAAGGGATTGATGGCTTCCACCACCGTGCCGGCTCCCGCTTTCTTCAGCACCGCCACGGCTTCATGCAGATTGTCGTTGAGCACGCCGAAGCAGGCTTCCTGGCTGACATCGTTGGGTTTGCGGCCGGACAGCACATTCACCCGCGGCACGTTCAGGGCCTGCACATAGTCCGCCGCCTGTTGCAGCGCCTGGCGGAAGTCGGCTTCGCGGCCGGGGATGCAGGCCAGGCCGTCGCCGCCCTGCATGTAATCGCCGGCTGCTACGTTGATGAGCACCAGGCGCAATTCGTTGTCCTGCAGCGCGGCCTGCAGGGCCGCGATTTCCATT
>DASUXS010000133.1:0-7172 GCA_036377855.1 Moraxellaceae bacterium | reverse complement strand
GTAACGGCCGGAAATCCCCCAGAGGGTGTCACCGGCAACAACGGTATAGCGTTCGGGGGCTGAATCCTTGACCTGTACAGGCGCTTCGGCCTGCACCACACCCGCCATCAGGCAGGCACCCACGATTCCCAGGAGACGTTTTTTCATTATGGTTTCCCTTGATAGCCCCCGCCGGCTTGCGTTTATCCCACAAACCGGGCGGTCGCTTTTTCGGCATGCGGCCTTATAATGCGGCAAAGCTACGCCATACTCTGTGACGCAATAAGCAGACTTTTACAGTAACTTCATCACCTTAGCAAGCATACTTGGGAGTTTACTCCAAGTAGCGGCGCCACCCGATAGATCGAAAATGATTCTGCCCATCCTCGAATTTCCGGACCCCCGGCTGCGGACCAAGGCCAAACCCGTCGCCCGGGTCGACGACAGCATCCGCCAGCTCATCGCGGACATGCTGGAAACCATGTACGACGCCAAGGGCATAGGCCTGGCGGCCACCCAGGTGGACCAGCACATCCAGCTCATCGTCATGGACCTGTCCGAGGAAAAGGACGAGCCCCGCGTCTTCATCAATCCCGTGGTGACGCCGCTCTGCGAGGAAAAGGCGCCCTATGACGAAGGCTGCCTGTCCGTGCCCGGCTTCTATGAAACCGTGGAGCGTCCGGCCGAGGTGCGCATCAACGCCCTGGACCGCGATGGCCAGCCTTTCGAGATCGTGGCGGAGGGCCTGCTGGCCGTCTGCATACAGCACGAGATAGACCACCTGAACGGCAAGCTGTTCGTGGACTATCTTTCTTCGCTCAAACGCGAGCGCATCAAGAAGAAGCTGGAAAAGCAGCACAAGCAGCAGGCTTGATTCCTTCTTTGATGCTGCATCACCCGTAAGTAGAGACTCACTCTTGGACAGCCCTTTACGCATCGTCTTCGCCGGCACCCCCGACTTTGCCGCCGAAAGCCTCAAGGCCCTGCTGCAGCAGGGCCAGCACGAGGTCGTGGCCGTCTACACCCAGCCTGACCGTCCCGCCGGCCGTGGCCGCGAGCTCAAGGCCAGCCCGGTCAAAGAGCTGGCGCTGGAGCACCGCATCCCGGTCTACCAGCCCGCCAGCCTGCGCGTCCCCGAAGCCCAGGCCGACCTGGCCGAGCTCAAGCCCGACCTCATGATCGTGGCCGCCTACGGCCTCATCCTGCCCAAGGCCGTGCTGGAGATTCCGCGCCTGGGCTGCCTCAACGTCCATGCCTCGCTGCTGCCGCGCTGGCGTGGCGCCGCCCCCATCCAGCGCGCCATTCTGGCCGGTGACCGCGAAACCGGCATCACCATCATGCAGATGGACGAAGGCCTGGACACCGGCGCCATGCGATACATGGAACGCTGCCCCATTTCCTCCAGCGACACCGGCGAAAGCCTGCACAACCGTCTCGCCCTGCTGGGCGGGGAGGCCCTGGTCGCTGCCCTGGAACTGCTGGTACGCAACGAGCTGCCCAGCGAGACCCAGAACGATGCCGACTCCGTCTACGCCCCCAAGCTCAGCAAGGAAGAAGCCCGCCTGGACTGGAACCAGCCGGCCGAGGCCCTGGCCTGCGCCGTGCGCGCCTACAACCCGGTGCCGGTGGCCTTCACCACCCTGGGCGGGCAGGTCGTCCGTGTCTGGCAGGCTTCCGCGCACGGTGACACCACCACCGCTCCCGCCGGCATGATCATCGCCGCCGACCGTGACGGCCTGCGCGTGGCCGCCGGTGGCGGCAGCGTGCTGCAGATCGAAATGCTGCAACTCCCCGGCGGCAAACCGCTGTCCGTCCTGCAACTGCTCAACGCCCGCCGCGACCAGCTGGCACCCGGCCAGGTACTCGGCTTATGAAGAACAGCAATACCCGCCAGGTCCGTGCCCTGGCTGCCATGGCGCTTACGCCCGTGCTGGCCGGCAAGGAATCCCTGAGCGACACCCTGCCGCCCGCCCTCGCGAAAGTGGCACCGGCTGACCGCGGCCTGCTGCAGGCCTTGGCCTTCACCACCTGCCGCCATGCCCTGCATTACCGCCAGCTGCTCAAGCCGCTGCTGCAGAAAGCCCCCACGCCGGTGGCGGAAGCGCTGCTGCTGGTGGGCCTGGCGCAGCTGCGCGACCTGCGCATCCCCGACCATGCCGCGCTCAGTGAAACCGTGAATGCCGCGCGTGAACTCGGCCAGGACCGTATCACCGGCCTGATCAATGCCGTGCTGCGCCGTTACCTGCGCGAGAAAGACGCGCTGGAAGAAAATGCCGCCGCCAGCGCCCATGCCCATCCGGAATGGCTGCGCGTCATGCTGGAGCGCGACTGGGGCGTGGAAAAAACCGCCGCGCTGTTCGCCGCCAATAATCAAGAGGGCCCGCTGACGCTGCGCGTGAATGCGCGCCAGCAAACGCGTGCCCAGTATCTGGAAGCGCTGCAGGCGGAAGGCATCAAGGCCCAGCCCTGTGCATACAGTGACGTCGGCCTGCGCGTGGAAGAGGGCGTCAGCGATGTGCGCCTGCTGCCCGGTTTCAACGATGGTGCGGTGTCCGTGCAGGACGAATCCGCCCAGCTCGCCGCCGCCATCCTGGACTGCCAGCCCGGCATGCGCGTGCTGGACGCCTGCGCCGCCCCCGGCGGCAAGACCGCGCACATCCTGGAGCGCACGGCCGACCTGCAGCTGCAGGCTCTGGATATCGCGCCGGAACGCTGCGCCCGTATCGAAGAAAACCTGCAGCGCCTGCAGCTCCCTGCCGCCCGCCTCGCAGCAGCGGACGCCGCACAGCCGGCGAGCTGGTGGAGCGGCGAGAACTTCGACCGCATCCTGCTCGACGCGCCCTGCACCGCCACCGGCGTCATACGCCGCCATCCCGACATCAAGCTGCTGCGGCGTCCTTCCGATGTCGCCCAGACCATGCGCCAGCAGGCCGCGCTGCTGGCCGCGCTCTGGCCCCTGCTCAAACCCGGCGGCCGCCTGCTCTATGCCACCTGTTCGGTTTTGCGCGAGGAAAACGAAAAGCAGATCGCCACCTTCCTGGCCGCCACGCCGGATGCGCGCGAAGAAGTCATCAGCGCCAGCTGGGGCGAGGCGCGTCCCCATGGCCGCCAGATCTTCACCGGCAGCGGCGACGGCTTCTTCTACGCCTTGCTGGCCAGACAGAACTGAAGCAAGCACAAGCTGGCGCCGGCGGGTTCGCCAGCGCGCCCCCGCCACAGGGCGGGCGGGTCAAACCGCCCGCCGCCAGCCGCACTAAGCTCAGCGCATCCGTCACGCCATCTCCCGACAAAAAACAATAACGGAGTCCGAGATGTTCCTGCTTAACGCTCTCCGCCGCTTCACACCCGGCCTCCTGCTGCTGGCCAGCAGCGCAAGCTTCGCCGCCTCCATGACCGTGCCCGTCACCGGCGGTCCCGGCAGCGACAAGGCACCGGATGCCCTGCCCAAGCCGGTCAGCATACGCGTCTGCATTTTCGATCCGGTGGGTGCCGCCGGCCCCATCGCCAACCTGTCCAAGGACCTGGGGCTGGAAGCGCGCAAATGGAACCTCATCGTCGACGTGAAGATCTACACCGACGAACGCGTGGCCGCCGAGGAATTCAAGGCTGGGCAGTGCGAAGGCGTGGCCATCACCACGCTGCGCGCGCGCCAGTTCAACCGCATCGTCGGCAGCATCGACGCGCCGGGCAACCTGCGCAGCTATGAAGAAATGAAGACGCTGATACGCGCGCTGGCCAATCCCGGCTTCGCACCCATGTCCATCACCGGGCGTTACCAGGTGGCGGGCGTGGTGCCCATAGGCGCGCTCTTCGTGATGGTGAATGACCGCAACATCAACTCCATCGAAAAGGCCGCCGGCAAACGCGTGGCCGTGCTGGACTGGGACCAGTCGCAGGCCAAGATGATTTCCGCCATAGGCGCGCAGCCGGTGATGTCCGACATCACCACCTACGGCGGCAAGTTCAACAACGGCCAGGCCGACATCATCGCCGCGCCCGCCATGGCCTACCAGCCGCTGGAGCTGTATCGCGGCATAGGCACCAAGGGCGGCATCTTCCGTTTCCCGCTGCTCTACGCCACCGGCTCCATCCTCATACGCCGCGACCTGCTGCTGCCCAAGATCCCCGACCTGGATGCGCGCCTGGGCCAGGTGCGCCAGTTCGGCCTGGGCTTCATCGACAATTTCATCACCACCCTGAAGACGGCGGAAAAGGACATTCCCAACAACCTCTACATCGATCTTTCCGCCGCCGACAAGCTGAAATACTGGCGCATGCTGCGCGAGGCCCGCATCAAGATGACCAAGGACGGCATCTATGATCCGTCCATGATGAACCTGATGAAAAAAGTGCGCTGCAAACACGATCCGGCCAACGAAGAATGCAGCACCTACGATGAATAAGGCCTGACTTCCACGCCGCGGTCCCCGACATGAGATTCCTGCTGACCCTCGCCTGCAGCCTCGCCCTCCTGATGGTGGGGGCGGGCGCCTGCGCCGGCGAAAACTGGTCGCTGGCACGCAACCACGACGGCATCAAGGTATGGACGCGCGACATCCCGGGCTATCCCATACGCGGCTTCAAGGCCGTGACCACGGTGAAAAGCACCTTGGGCGGCCTGGTGAGCCTGGTGCTGGACACCCCGCGCGCCAAAGAGTGGGTCTATCGCACCGACCGTGTCGACGTGCTCAAGCGCAATGATGAAAAGGCCAGCTTCGTGATCCGCATCATCACGGATTTTCCCTGGCCGCTGCGCGACCGCGACGTCATCGTGGAAGGCATCATCCACCAGGAAGAGGGCGGCACCGTCAGCATCATCAGCCGCACCGTGCCGCGCGAGTTCTATGCCGAAGACCCGGACTACATGCGCATGCCGGATTTCGAAGGCCTGTGGACATTCAGACCGATGGGCAAGGGCATGGTGGAAATCACCATGGAAGGCAAGGCCGATCCCGGCGGCAGCATTCCTGCCAGCGTCATCAACCTCATCGTGCACGAAACGCCCTACCAGACCATGCGCGGCCTGCGCCGCATGATGGAAGACCGGAACTACAACAGCGCCACCCTGCCGCAGATACGCGAAGTGCAGGGCCGCGACGCACAGCCCAAAGAGGCGCAGCCATGAAAACTGCCGCAAAACTTGCCGCGGGAACCACCGCAGGACTGGCGCTGGCAGCCGGCATCATCGGCCTGCGCCTCTACAGCACGGATCTGGATGCCTATAAAAAAACCCTGCAGGCCACGGTGGCGCAGCAGGCCGGCGTGAAACTGGCGCTGCCGGACCGGCTGCAGTGGCAGCTCTGGCCTTTCGGCATAACGCTTGGCGCCTTGCAGCTGACCACGGCAGACGGCAGTGCCCTGCTGGAAGCCGGCCAGGCGGCTGTCACGCTGTCACCCGCCACGCTGCTGGGTGCAGAGCCGCGCATCACCGCGCTGTCGCTGCAGGATGCCGGCATGCACCTGCTGACCCATGACGGCCACAGCAACTGGCAGGACGTGCTGGAAAAACTGGGCAGCGCACCGGACAGCGGGCTGCAGGCCATACAGCTGCAGAAAAGTTATGTGGACATCAATGGCGCCGCCACGCGTATCGATATCGAACAGGCCAGCGTGCAGCGTGCACAGGGCCAGCAGAAACTGCAGGCCAGGCTGAGCTACAACCACCTCGATGAGAGCGGCGGCAATCTCCTGCTGCAGGGCAGCCTGAGCGCGACCCTGTCCTGGCTGCCCCAGGGTGGATTGCGCCTGGCCGACAGCCAGGTGGGAACCGACATCTCCAGCACCGCACTGCCGGGCCAGCTCAGGCTCGACAGCAGCGGCACGCTGGAATGGCAGCAGGGTCGCCTGCGCAGCAATGCCCTGAAAACCGTGGCGAACTACCGCAACCTGAGCATGGCCGAACCGGCCACGGCGACACTGCACAGCGTGCTGGACATTGATCTTGCCGCGGCACGCGTTGCCCTGCCCACGCTGAAGCTGGCCTGGCGCCCGGCCCAGGGTCCTGCCGTGGACGCCGACGCCAATCTCGAGGTGGAAGCCGGCGGTGCCTTCCGTGTGCAGGACCTGGTCATCAGCACGCATATCCGCGACGCCAGTGGCAAAGCCCTGCCGCTGGCGCTGCAAGGCCGCGCCCAGGGCGACTGGCGCCAAGGCCGCCTGCAACTGGACAACACCGTCCTGCAAAGCGCCGACTTCAAAGCCGACAGCAGCGCTGCTGTCACGCTGCCCGCCCTGTCCAGAGGCTTGTTCCAGGGCGAGGCGCTGCTGCAGGGCATGACTGCCCGGCTGCAGCTGCAATCCAGCGGAGCGGATAAAACCCGCATCACTGTCAGCGTGGTGCCCGTTGCCGCCAGCCATGGCCTCAAGGCCAGCCTGGAAAGCGAAGACATACGCACGGCGGCGGCCTTGCTCGGCCTGCCGGCCGCCGCGGGTGCGCTTGCCGCCAGCGTGGATCTGCAATCCCCCCAGCTGGGCATCGACAGCCTGCTGCAGCAAGCCCGCGGCCATGTCAGCGTGAACGCCCGCCAGCTGCAGCTGCCCGGCAACAATCCCATGCAGGTGGTGGCGGAAAAACTGGAAGGCTACCAGTCGCTGCTGCCGCCCCTGCGCAAGGACGTACTGAGCGCGGCCACCCAGGGCCCCGGCCTGATCAGGACGCTGCAGATGGAAACCGATGTCGCGGCCGGCGTGCTCAACACCCGCCAGCTCACGATCGCCCTGGAAAAAGCCACGCTCAAAGGCAGCGGCCAGTTCGACCAGCAGAAGCAGACGCTGGATTACACGCTGGAGCTGGCGCTGGACAAATCCCTGTTTGCCGACAACCGCCAGGCCATCACCGTGCCCATGACCTGCAAAGGCAATCTCGCCGAAGAGCAGCTGACCTTCATCGAGGCCCTGAACGCGGACTGCAAGGCCGCGGACGGTGCCATGAATTCGCTGCTGTCCAAGGCCCTGAGCCGGCGTTTTCTTTCACCCTGAGCTGTACTGCTGCATCCCTGAATGAACAAGACCTGCATCGCCAAGAGGCCATCATGATCAAGCGGATACTTTTTTCCTTCACTCTCCTGTCGACCCTGCTGCCCGCCATGCTGGCGGCCGCGCCCGCCGACAAAAGCCAGGGCGTGTCCGTGCCGCTGGACAGCAAGGTCGGCCTGCCGCCGCCCCTGCCCAAACCGGTGAATGTGCGTTTCTGC
>DASUXS010000132.1:0-7680 GCA_036377855.1 Moraxellaceae bacterium | reverse complement strand
GGCGCATCCCTTCCCCAAGGTGGTGAACAAAAGCCTGAACTTCATTGTTTCGCTGGAAGGCAAGGACGCCTTCGGCCGCGCCCTGAATTTCGCCATCGTGCCGGCGCCGCGTTCGCTGCCGCGCATGATCAAGCTGCCGGTGGATACCGGCGGCAATGACGACTATGTCTTCCTCTCCTCCATCATCCATGAACATGCCGGCGAACTCTTCCCGGGCATGACGGTGCAGGGCTGCTACCAGTTCCGCGTCACCCGCAATGCCGACCTGGCGCTGGATGATGTGGAAGCCGACGAGGACCTGGCGGAAGCGGTGAAGGACGAATTGTTCTCACGCCGCTACGGCGATGCTGTGCGCCTGGAAGTGGCCGACAACTGCCCGCGCCATCTGGTCGACTACCTGCTGAAGAAATTCGGCCTGAACGAAGAGTTCCTGTACCGCGTCAACGGCCCCGTGAACCTGGTGCGCCTGATCACCGACATAGACCGGCCACGCCTGCGCTACCTGCCTTTCACGCCCACCATGCCGGAACGGCTGGCCCGTGCCGAAAGCTATTTCGAGGTGCTTAACCAGGGCGATGTGCTGCTCAACCATCCCTTTGAGTCATTTACTCCGGTGATCGAGTTCCTGCGCCAGGCCGCGCGCGATCCCAATGTGCTGGCCATCAAGCAGACGCTGTACCGCACCGGCAAGAATTCGGAAATGGTGAACCTGCTGGCGGAAGCGGCGCGCAACGGCAAGGAAGTCACCGCCGTCATCGAGCTGCGCGCGCGTTTCGACGAAGAGTCGAATATCGAGGTGGCGGCCAAGCTGCAGGAAGCCGGCGCCATCGTGGTGTACGGCATCGTGGGCTACAAGACCCACGCCAAGATGCTGCTGGTCGTGCGTCGCGAGGGCAAGAAGCTCAAGCGTTATGTGCATATGGGCACCGGCAACTACCATGCGGTGACGGCGCGCATCTATACCGACATCTCGCTGCTGACCGCGGAAGAAGAGCTCTGCGAAGACGTGCACAAGGTCTTCCAGGAGCTAACCGGCATGGGCAAGGCGGCCAAGCTGAAAAAGCTGCTGCATGCGCCTTTCACCTTGCATGCCAAGCTCATGGACCATATCGAAAACGAAATCCGCCAAGCCCAGGAAGGCAAGCCGGCGCATATCATCGCGCGCATGAACTCGCTGACGGAAAAGCAGCTGATACAGGGCTTGTACCGTGCCAGCCAGGCCGGTGTGAAAGTGGATCTTGTGGTGCGCGGCATCTGCTCGCTGCGTCCGGGCATTGCCGGGATTTCCGAGAATATCCGCGTACGCTCCGTGATAGGTCGCTTCCTCGAGCATTCGCGCATATTCTGGTTTCAGAATGGCGGTACGGAGGTGATCTATTGCTCCAGCGCGGACTGGATGGATCGCAATATGTTCTTCCGCGTTGAAACCTGTTTCCCCATCACCGATCCCGACCTGGCCAAGCGCCTGCGCCAGGATGCACTGCTCATCTACCTGGCCGACAACCGCCAGAGCTGGCTGCTGCAGTCCGATGGCAGCTACCGCCAGGTCAGTGCCGATGCCGGCAAGGAAAAAGTGGCGCAGCAGCTGCTGCTGGAAAAATTCTCACAGCACTGAGCGGATGTTTGGGAAATAAAGCTCAGCCTTGCAGGCTGAGCTTGAGGCCTATGGCGGAAAACACATCGGCCTCGGCGGTGAAGTCTTCGCGGCTCAGGGGATGCGCTTCCAGCCAGCCGCGTGGGAACTGCAGCTCGAAATGCAGGCCATCGCTTTTCAGGCGCAGCTCGGGCGCCGCGTCGCGACTGCGGCTGTGGTGCAGCAGCACCGACAAACGCAGGATGGCGCAGAGGCGCAGCAGGGTGAGCCCGCCCACTTCCAGGATTTCGTTGTAATTCTCGGCCTTGATCTTGCGCCGGTGCGTGCTCACCAGCAGCGCCAGCCTTTCCTGGGTCTGCCGCGAAAAGCCGGGCATGTCGGAATGCCGCAGCAGATAGGCGCCATGCTTGTGGAAGCTGGTATGGGAAATGGCGGTGCCGACTTCATGCGTGAGCGCGGCCCAGCGCAACAGGGCGCCGTCTTCTTCGTTCAATACCAGATTCAGTGCCGCCTGCTGGAATAATTGCAGCGCGCTGGCTTGCACGCGCCCGGCCTGGGCGCGGTCGACGTTGTAGCGGGCCATCATGGCCTGCACGCTGTGGTCGCGTATGTCTTCATGGCGGAAACGGCCCACCATGTCATAGAGCACGCCTTCGCGCAGGGCGCCGTCGGAATATTCCATGTGGTCCAGGCCCAGCTCCTCGAAAATTCCCAGCAGGATGGCCAGGCCGGCCGGCATGATGGATTTGCGGTCTTCCTTGAGACCGGGCAGGTCTATCTGGTCGACATGGCTGAGCTTGAGCACCTGGCGGCGCAGCTCGTGCAGGCCGGACAGGGTGATATGGCCCTCGGGCGAGGCCAGGCCCAGCTGCTGCTGGATCTGCTGCACGGCCTTGATGGTGCCGCTGGAACCGACGACCAGGCTCCAGCCTATCTGGCGGTAGGCGGCTTCTATGCTGACCACTTCCTGGCGCGCCGCCGTGACGGCACGTTCCAGGGCCTTGGCGCTGATGACGCCGTCCGGGAAGAAGCGGGTGGTGTAGCTGACGCAGCCCATATGCAGGGATTCGGTGGCCAGCGGATCGTATTTCTCGCCGATGATGAACTCGGTGGAGCCGCCCCCTATGTCCACCACGAGGCGGCGGCCGCTGCCGGCCAGGGTCTGGGACACGCCCAGGTAGATGAGGCGGGCTTCTTCGCGGCCGGCGATGATTTCCACGGGCTGGCCCAGCAGGCGGGCTGCCTTGTCGGCGAAGCTGCGGGCGTTCTTGGCGACCCGTAATGCATTGGTGCCGACCACGCGCAGGTGGCGGGGGGTCACGCCCTGCAGTTGCTGGGCAAAGCGGGACAGGCAGGTCAGGGCGCGGTTCTGCGCCTCTTCGGTGAGGCGGTCGCGGTCGTCCAGGCCGGCGGCCAGCTGGACCTTCTCGGACAGGGTGGTGACCAGCCGGATCTGGCCATGTTCCAGCCGGGCGACGGCCAGGTGGAAGCTGTTGGAGCCCAGGTCAACGGCGGCAATCAGGCCATCATCCTGCGTACTGACTCGGGACATGCCCCGGTCTCCTTGTGGGTACTGCGCGGCTGCAGCCCTTGTGATTGACGAAAAGTCCCCCATCTTAACGCAAGGCGATGACAGGAATGTGCCCGGCAATCGTGATCGGCCAACCTCTCTGATATGATCGCCCGTTCTTGTGATCGCCCTTTCCCCTGAATTCCGGAGACGACAATGGCCAGCGAACTTATCGTTAATGCCACTGATGCCAGCTTCGAGACCGATGTGCTCAAATCCGACGGTCCCGTCCTGGTGGACTACTGGGCCCCCTGGTGCGGCCCCTGCAAAATGGTGGCACCCATCCTGGACGAGCTCGCCGGCGAATACGAAGGCAAGCTGAAGATCGTCAAGGTGAACGTGGATGACAACCCCGGCACTGCCCAGAAATACGGCGTCCGCGGCATCCCCACCCTGTCCCTGTTCAAGGGCGGCAGCGTCGAGGCCACCAAGGTCGGCGCCCTGTCCAAGTCCCAGTTGACGGCTTTTCTGGATTCCAATATATAATCCTTCCGTGGGCCGCATGCCTGTGCATGCCCGTCATCGCCAGTTGCGGCCCACTCGATTCAACGCACGCCGTCCGGCATAGCAGTCGACCTGCACTCTTCGCGTTCCCCCGACTGTTCCGAACCCTCCAAGCGCTGATACAAGAAACTCCGGCCACAAAGGCCTTTGGCGCCGTCGCGTTGCCCCCTCCCCTCCCTTCTTTGATCAGTTTTTATGAATCTCACTGAACTCAAGAAAAAACCGATTGCCGAACTTGTAAAAATCGCTGAAGACATGGGCCTGGAAAACATGGCCCGTAACCGTAAACAGGATGTGATCTTTGCCATCCTCAAGACCCACGCCCGCAATGGCGAGGAGATCTTCGGTGACGGCGTGCTGGAGATACTCTCCGACGGCTTCGGTTTCCTGCGTTCCTCCGAAGGCTCCTTCCTGGCCGGTCCGGACGACATCTATGTCAGCCCCTCGCAGATACGCCGCTTCAACCTGCGCACGGGTGACACCATCGCCGGCACCATACGCCCGCCCAAGGAAGGCGAACGCTATTTCGCGCTGCTGAAGGTCAACCACATCAACTTCGACGCGCCGGAAAACGCCAAGAACAAGATCCTGTTTGAAAACCTGACGCCGCTCTTCCCCACCAAGCGTCTGGTGATGGAACTGGGCAACGGCTCCACGGAAGACCTCACCGCCCGCACCATCGACCTGATCTCGCCCATAGGCAAGGGCCAGCGCTCGCTCATCGTGGCGCCGCCCAAGGCCGGCAAGACCATGCTGCTGCAGAACATCGCGCACTCCATCACGCGCAATAATCCGGAAGCCTTCCTCATCGTGCTGCTCATCGACGAGCGTCCGGAAGAAGTGACGGAAATGCAGCGCACCGTGCGCGGCGAAGTGGTGGCCTCCACCTTCGACGAACCGCCCGCCCGCCATGTGCAGGTCGCGGAAATGGTGATCGAAAAGGCCAAGCGCCTGGTCGAGCACAGGAAGGACGTGGTCATCCTGCTGGACTCCATCACCCGTCTCGCCCGTGCCTACAACACCGTGATCCCCAGCTCCGGCAAGGTGCTGACTGGTGGCGTGGACGCACACGCCCTGGAACGTCCCAAGCGTTTCTTCGGTGCCGCCCGTAACATCGAGGAAGGCGGTTCGCTGACCATCATCGCCACGGCGCTGATCGAAACCGGCTCCAAGATGGACGAAGTGATCTTCGAAGAGTTCAAGGGTACCGGTAACCAGGAAATCAACCTGGACCGCAAGATCGCCGAGAAGCGTGTCTTCCCCGCCTTCAACATCAAGAAGTCCGGCACCCGTCGCGAAGAGCGGCTGATGGCGGAAGACGAGCTCAAGAAAGTCTGGATCCTGCGCAAGCTGCTGCATCCCATGGATGAAATCGCGGCCATCGAGTTCCTGCTGGACAAGATGAAGGATTCGAAGACGAATGAAGAGTTCTTCGAGATGATGAAGCGCAAGTGACGCGCTTCGCCTGAAAAAGCCCGCAGTCGGGGGATTTTTTATTGGCGGGCGCGTCACCCCCGTACCCACAGGGCATAAACTTCGGCGGGGGTCTCCCTGTCGTGCAGCGGGCCTCTTGTGTAAGCATGAAGATAAGGACGCCGCCGCTGGTACTTCCGCTATCCGAGCTAACAACCCAACTGTCGCCCCGGCGAAATCCGGGGCCCAGCGTCTTTCACAGCCAGTGAAGAAATGCACTGCCCTTCGACTGGCTCAGGGCGAACGGAAATAGTTGGGTCACTTTTTTTGCTGCGGACGCTAAAGACACTGGGCCCCGGCTTTCGCCGGGGCGACAGTGGGATTAATGGCTAAGGGTGATTGGTGGGAATCCACAGGCATAAAAAAGCCCGCATCATGCGGGCTTTTTTATTTCACAGGTTCTCATGCCAGGGAGCTCTCACTCCGCCGCCACAAAATCCACCTTCTCGCGCACCGCGCAATCCGGGCAGGGCCAGGTATCCGGGATTTGCGACCAGCGTGTGCCGGCGGGGAAGCCTTCGTGCGGGCAGCCTTCCTTTTCATCGTAGACATAGCCGCAGTCCGGGCAGCGGTGGCGCTGCAGGGCCGGTGCGTCGGCGTTCACGGGTGTGAAGCCGGTGATCTGCGGCTTGCCTTCGGCGACGCGGGCTTCGCGCTGGGCTTCTTCCTTCAGCAGCTTGGCGCGCTTGGAGGGCAGGATGTTGGCGAGGCTGAGGTCGCCTTTGTAATGCTCGGCCACCAGCGGATCCATCTGGCGGAACCACAGCCAGGGGATATAGGCCGGGATGAGCATGGAGGCATAACCGGAGGGCAGCTGCGGGCTGTCGTCGAAATGACGCAGGGCCTGGAAGCTGCGCGTCGGATGCGCATGGTGGTCAGAGTGGCGCTGCAGCTGGTAGAGCACCAGGTTGGTGACGATGTGGTTGCTGTTCCAGGAATGTTCCGGCGAGCAGCGCACATAGCGGCCGTCAGCGCCCTTCTGGCGCAGCAGGCCGTAGTGCTCGATGTAGTTGATCACTTCCAGCAGCGAGGCGGCATAGAAAGCCTGCAGCAGCAGGAAGGGCAGCACGATCCAGCCCAGCCACAGCGTCAGGCCACCGAAGAGGATGACGGTGAGCAGCCAGGCCTGCAGATTGTCATTCTCCCAGCTCCACACGCTCTTGCCCTGGCGACCCAGGCGTTCGCCCTCGATTTTCCAGGCGGAAATCAGGCTGCCTATCATGGTGCGCGGCAGGAAGCGCCAGAAGCTTTCGCCCATTTTCGAGCTGGCGGGATCGTCCGGCGTGGCCACGTTCTTGTGATGGCCGCGCACATGCTCGGTGTAGAAATGGCCGTAGGCGGTGGGGGCCAGCGTGAGCTTGGCCATCCAGCGGCCGACGGTGTCGCGCTTGTGGCTGAGCTCATGGCCGGTGTTGATGGCCAGGCCGTTGATGGCGCCCACGGACAGGGTCAGGCCTATCAGTTCCCAGGTCGCCAGCGTGCCGGTGGCCACATACCAGGCGGCCCAGATGGTGGTGATGAACTGCGAGGGAATGTAGGCGTAGACGATGGCGCGGTAATACTTGTCTTCTTCCAGCTGCGCCACCGCGGATTCCGGCGGATTGGTCTGGTCGGTGCCCACCAGCCAGTCCAGCACGGGGACCAGCACGTAGACGATGAAGGGGCCGCCCCAGGTCCAGATGCCCCAGCCGGTGAGGGAATAAAGGATGAGGATGAAGACACCCAGCAGCGGGATCAGCGGGCTCATCAGCCAGAGATAGCGCTTGGGGTCGGCCCAGGTCTGGGCGTTGAGTGTGGTCGTTGTCATGAGCTTCTCCTGCGCCGCCCTTCTTGTGCCCACTCTGTGGATAGGGTCTTGTCGACGGCATGAACTTATCATTAACCAATGGTACATTCGCCAACATAGCCGAGACGCCGGGAAACCGGTGTTAAACGCCGGCAACCCCTAGGCGTTCACCGGTCATCGGGTAAGATCGGCCTGAAGACCATCCGGGAAAGCATAGCCACGCCATGGACATCCTGAGCCAGCTCCTAGACGACATCCACCTGGGCGGGGTCGAGTTCCGCTATCTGCAGGCCGGCCGGCCCTGGGGCTTTGCCTTCAATTCCCAGGGGCTGTCCAGCTTCCACCTGGTGCTGACCGGGGCTGCCCTGCTGCGTATCGAGGGCGAGCCCGAGCTGCGCCTGGAGCCGGGGGACATGGCCATCGTCACCAGCGGCCGCAACCACCAAGTGGTGGATGCCGAGCAGCCCCTGACCGGCCCCCTGCCCGAGATTGCGGGTGAGGTGGTGGGGCATGGCCTGGAGCCACTGGTACTGGGCGGTGAGGGAGTCATTACCAACATGCTCTCGGCGCGTTTCAGCTTCGACGTCGACCTGGCCCGCCCCCTGCTCTCGGCCCTGCCCATGGTGCTGACCCTGCGTGGTCTGAACGAGCGTCCGCCTGAATGGATGCGCATAGGTCTGGAGTTCCTGGCGCAGGAGGGCTACGGCCGCAGCGGGCGCCAGGCCATCATCAACCGCGTCGGCGGCATCCTCT
>DASUXS010000131.1:0-6537 GCA_036377855.1 Moraxellaceae bacterium | reverse complement strand
GCCCTGCAAAGCCTGGTGGCCACGGCCTGCGCGGATGATGCACTGGCGGTGAGCTGGCTGCAGCTGTTTGCGGCGGTGGCGGCGCGCCACCCGGGCGAGCAGGCCCGGCTCGCGACGTTCCTGCTGGAAAACGATGCCGATATCGACGGTGATGCCATCAACTACATCATCGAGGCCGCCATGGTCGGCAAGCTGCTCACGGCCCAGCCCGCTGACGTGCTGGAGCTTTTCCAGCTGGCCGGCAGCCCTACGCCTTCCATGCGCCTGTTGCGGGCGAATGCGGCAAGGGCCATGCGGTGAATTGCGTGCCGCTGCCCGGCTGCAGCCCGTCCATGGGCAGGTAGGGCGTGCTGAAGTAGCTCAGCGCCATGAAGGCGGCGCCGGTAAGCAGGTTGGTGGCAAAGGCCTGCAGCAGGTTGATGTCCAGGCAGCGTGCAAACACCCAGCAGGAAATCAGCAGCGGCAGGATGAGCACGGCCAGCAGCAGCAAGGGCCAGGGCAGGCCCAGCGCCTGCAGCTGATCGAGCTGGAAGGCGGAAATCACCAGCGTGATGACATAGGCGAGCACGGACAGCAGGATGGCCTTGATGACGGCGGCCAGCGCGGGACGCCGGCCGGTGACTATCCAGGCGGCCACCATGGTGACCGCACCCTGGATGAGCAGCACGATGGCGAGGGCGGCCAGGAAGAAGATCAGAACAGTCATGCAGGTTTCCCCAGGTCATAAAAAAAGGGATTCATACCCTTAAGCAAATTGGCATGCATCGCAGCATCGTCGTCCCGGCGAAAAATATTCTGGATGCTGGCAGGGGTTTTTCCAGGCCCGTTGCGCATCACGGAGGTCCCCGCCTGCGCGGGGATGACGGGAGTCAGAAAAATCCTACCACGCGATTGCGCCCGGAGTTCTTGGCCGCATACAGCGCCTGGTCGGCGCGCTGCAGGGCGGTGCTGATTTCTTCATCCGGACTCCAGGCGGCGACACCGAAGCTGGCGGTGAACTGCAGGGCGCCCTGCGCGGTCTGCAGCACCATGCCTTCGAAGAGCTGGCGCAGGCGCTCGGCCACCTGCTCGGCGCCGGGCTGGGCGGTTTCCGGCAGCAGGATGACGAATTCCTCACCCCCGAAACGCGCCACCAGGTCGATCTCGCGCAGCTGCTGCAGGCAGGCACTGGCGCACTGGCGCAGCACATCGTCACCGGTGTCGTGGCCGTAGCGGTCGTTGACCTGCTTGAAGTGGTCGATATCGAAAGTGATGAGGCTGATGGCGCTGTTCTGGCGTTGCGCGCGCTTGGCTTCCAGCGCGGCGCGCTCGTGGAAGGCGCGACGGTTGAGCAGGTTGGTGAGGCTGTCGGTATTGGCCAGCTCGGCCAGTTTTTCCATGAGCTGGCCGCGCTCTTCCAGCACCGACATGAGATGGGTGTTGGCGCGCTCGATAGCCTGGGTGCGGTCGCTCACCTGGGCCTCCAGCGAGCTGTTGAGCTCGTCCAGCTCGCCCTGGTGCGTGCGCAGGTCCTGCAGCAGGTGGTCGAAGGAGGCACTGAGCTGGCGGGTTTCACGGAATATCCCGCCGGGTGGCAGGTGGGTGACGGCCAGGCCGCTGCGCAGGCGGTCGGCGGCCTGGGCCAGCTCGGCTAGCGGCCGGCTGAGGAAGTGCGCCAGGGCCATGCCCAGCAGGGTGAAGAGCAGGGCCAGGGCAACACCGGTGCCGATGATGTAGACCTGCAGCTGCTTGCTGGCAGCAAAGGCCTTGTCCACCGGCTGCCGCACCACCACCCGCCAGCCCAGGCCGGGGTTGTCGCGATAGCCCTGGCTCCTGAAGCTGCCGCTGAGGTAGTCCTCGCCATCGGGCCAGGTCAGGGCGTGGGAGTTGTTCTGCAACTGCTGCAGCGGCGGCAGTTCGGTGTCTTCCTTGCCCACGGGGGCCAGGATGACCTGGCCGCGGGCATTGAGCACGAAGATCTCTATGCCGGCCTGGCGCCGGGCCTTGGTCAGCATGGTGCTTTCCACGCCGCGGGCCCAGTCCCAGGAGAGGTGGGCACCCAGCACGCCGGCCAGCTGGCCATCGGCACGGTAGAGGGGAACGGCCAGGTCCATGAGGCGCGGCGGCCGGCGGCCCGGCGCCACGGCCTCCAGGTAGACATCGCCCAGGTAGAGCCGTTGCCGGCCTTCCTGGAACCAGGGGGCGGCAGCAGCGTCGGCCCCCGGGGTCTCGCCGGCGGAGACATGCAGCTGGCCGGCAGGATCAGCCACGCCCAGCCAGCGGTACTGCGGCATGCTTTCCCGCATCTTTTCCAGCAGGGCCTGGCTGGCGCCGTTGCTGTCGTACTGGCGCAGGGTTTCCACGCTGGCCAGCTCCAGGATGTCGTGCATGCGCTCATAGAGGCCGATATCCAGCACATGGCTGGTGACCTCGGCCAGGCTGGACAGGCGCACCTGCACGGTCTGCTGGTCGGTATGGCTGGTATGGCGGCTGATGAGCAGGGTCAGGATGGCCGCCAGCACCATGGCCAGCAGGCCGAAGACCAGGGCCAGCAGGTTCTTGAGGCGGAATCCTCGGGGTGCGGCGGCAGACATGGGGCATCCGTTCGGGGCAGCTCTCGCGGCAACGCCGCGAGCATGGCGCAGACGGCGCTGCAGGAAAAGTGTCCTAGGGTAAGTCGTCCCGGCCGTATTGCCGGCTCCATCACAGGACGTGCCGGTTTTTTGGCATGGCCATAGCCGCTACAATTGCCCGGCTTTGTTTCCGACTCGAGAACCCGCCATGTCCAGCTCCGCCGCCCCGGTCATTGACCCCGCCGAATTCGAACTCTTCCGTGACAACGTCAAGCGCTTCCTGGAAAAGGAAATCGCCCCACACTACCAGCAGTGGGAAAAGGACTCGTGGATGCCCCGCGAGATCTGGACCAAGCTCGGCGAGAACGGCCTGCTGGCCGTCGACCAGTCCGAAGACCATGGCGCTGCCGGCGTGCCCTACCAGTACTCCGCGCTCATCCTGGAAGAAACCGCCAAGGCCGGTTTCTGCTCGCTGTGCACCGGCCTGTCCGTGCACTCCGACATCTGCGCCCCCTACATCCGCCACATGGGCACGCAGGCCCAGCGCGATTACTGGCTGCCCAAGCTGGTGTCCGGTGAAGCCGTGGCCGGCATCGGCATGACCGAACCGGGCGCCGGCTCCGACCTGGCCAATATCCGCACCAGCGCCATCAGGCAGGGCGACCACTATCTGCTGAACGGCTCCAAGACCTTCATCTCCAACGGCCAGCACGCCGACCTCATCATCCTCGCCGCCAAGACCGACCCCAGCGCGGGTGCCAAGGGTGTGTCGCTGTTCCTGGTCGACACCAGCCTGCCGGGTTTCGCCAAGGGCAAGAAGCTGGAAAAGATCGGCCTGCACTCGCAGGATACGTCCGAGCTCTTCTTCGACAATGTGAAGCTGCCGCTGGACGCCCTGCTGGGTGAAGAAGGCAAGGGCTTTGCCTACATGATGCAGGAGCTGCCGCGCGAACGCCTGAACATCGCCGTGCAGGGTGTGTATGCCTCTGAAGGCGTGCTCAACGAAACCATACGCTATGTCACCGAGCGCAAGGCTTTCGGCGCCCCGCTGTCGCAGCTGCAGAACACGCGCTTCACGCTGGCGCAGTGCAAGACCGACATCGAGTGCAACAAGGCCTTCCTGAACCAGTGCATAGACCGCTACATGGAAGGCAAGCTGGATGTGCCCACCGCGGCCATGGTCAAGCTGGCCAGCACCGAGCTGCAGGGCCGTGTCACCGATGCCTGCCTGCAGATGCATGGCGGCTACGGCTATATGGTCGAGTACCCCGTGGCCCGCGCCTATGTCGATGCGCGCATCCAGCGCATCTATGGCGGCGCCAGCGAAATCATGAAGGAAGTGATCGCACGTTCGCTGGTCGGTCGTTGAGCGGCTGCTGCAAGCAACGTTGAGGAAAACGTCCCCCGTGACCGTCACGGGGGACGCTATGCTGTAGGGGTTTGCCTGCCGGGCTGTCCATGCCGGCAGGCGTCACAAGGAAATGACCATGTCCCTGTCCAGTCGCCTGTTCAGCCTTCTGCTTTCCCGCTGCTTCGTCCTGCTCCTGCTTTTGCCGGCCGCGGTGCTGGCGGAAGGGGATGCTCCTCCCCTGCGTGAAGCCACGCTCAGCTATATGAGCCGTGACATCATGGTGTTCCGTGGCGACCTCGCGGGCGCCACGCCGCAGCAGCGTGCCGACCGCGCGCGCCAGCGCATAGAAGAAGCCGAGGACCGCAATTTCAGCGGCAACACCGTTGTGCTGCCGGTGTCGCTGGGCCAGTACCAGGGCCTGGGTGTTTTCGCCGGCGACCTGCTGCTGTTCACCGTGCTGCAGCAGGATGTGAATCCGGAGGAATACAAGGACTCCGCTGCCCTGGCCGCGGCGGTGCAGAAAAAGGTGGATGCCGCCTTCCTGGCCTGGCATGCGCAGCAGAATCCGGTGCTGCTGGGGCGCGCCCTCTTGTTCATCGCCATCGCCAGCCTTATCGCCCTGGCTGCAACCTGGCTGGTGTGGCGGCTGCGCGGTTTCCTTACCGTGCGCCTGCAGGCCTTTGTCGCCAGCAAGCTGCGCGGCGACATCAGCTGGTTTGGTTATCTCGTCAAGGTTTTCGAACGCGTGGTGCAGATCCTCATCGGCCTGCTCTTCTTCGCCATCGCCTATCTCTGGCTGACCTTCGTGCTGGCGCAGTTCCCCATCACGCAACCTTTCGGTGAGCAGCTTGGCCAGTTCCTGCTGGACCTGCTGGCGCGTATCGGCAATGCCTTTGTGTCAGCGCTGCCCAACCTCGTCACGTTGGTCGTCATCATCCTCATCACGCGTGCCCTGGCGCAGTCGGTGCACGCGATCTTCGATGCCGTGCGCGACGAGCGCGTGCAGCTGCCCGGCCTGCACAAGGAGACCCTGGGCGCGACCCGGCGCATTGTCATCGTCGCGGTGTGGGCGCTGGGCATCACCTTCTGCTATCCCTACATCCCCGGTTCGCAGAGCGATGTCTTCAAGGGCCTGTCGGTGCTCTTCGGCTTCATGTTCACCCTGGGCTCGGCGGGCGTGGTCAGCCAGCTCATGAGCGGCATGACCCTGGTGTATTCGCGCGCGCTGCGCCGCGGCGACCTGGTACAGATCGGCGAGACCATAGGCGTCGTCGAGGAAGTGGGCGCGCTGTCCACCAAGATCGTGAACCTCTACCAGGAAGAAGTGACCATCCCCAACGCAGTGCTCATCGGCAATTCCATACGTAACCTTTCGCGCCTGCATGATGCGGGTGGCGTACGAGTAGGCACCAAGGTGACCATCGGCTACGACACGCCCTGGCGCCAGGTGCAGGCCATGCTGCTGAATGCGGCGGCGGGGGTAGACGGCCTGCGCTCCGATCCGGCACCTTATGTGCTGCAGCGCGCCCTCAATGACTTCTATGTGGAGTACGAGGTGATTGCCGTGCTGGACGACCCCTTCAGCCGTGCGCTGGTGCTGAGCGCCCTGCATGCGGCCATACAGGACGAGTTCAATACCCACGGCGTGCAGATCATGTCGCCGAACTTCGAGGCGCAGCCGGAACAGCCGGTGCTGGTGCCGCCGGCGGACTGGTTCAAGACACCGGCCGCGCCGAAATGAGGTCGCCGGTCCGGTAGCAGGAAAAGCAGCAGGTTTTTAGTACGACCCCCCAGAAAAGCAACCACAACAACAGCAATGACGAGGGAATGGCAATGAAGCGGATCATCACGACAGGGCTGGCACTGCTGCTGGCCGGCGGCCTGGCCCAGGCGGCGGACTTCAAGGTGCTGGCCGACCGCAAGGCGGATTTCGGCGCCTTCAAGACCTTCAAGTTCGACAAGGTCACCATCACCCGCAGCAGTGGTGCCAAGGTGAAGCAGGCCAACAAGGACAAGCTGCGCGACGTGGTCGCCAGCCAGCTGGTGAAGGAAGGCCTGACGCAGGCCGGCGACGGTGCGCCGGCGGATGTGGTGGTGAGCGTGATTGCCGGTACCGATGCCAAGCTGCAGCCCTCTGAAACCCAGGGCGTGCCCTATTTCGACGGCACCTGGAAAATCCTGCCCAAGGAGCGCCCCAGCGGCGAGCCGGATGCACCGGCCGAAGCCCCTATGTACAACCAGGCCACGCTGCGCATCGATATCCGCAATGCCAAGAGCGGGGATGTGGTGTGGCGGGCGCTGATGTCGGACCTGGTGCAGCTGCCGGTGTCGGAGCAGAAAGTGCAGTCGGTGGTATCCAAGGCTTTCGAGCAGTATCCGCCGCCCCCGGCTGAATAAGTTTTGTGAAATAAAAAAGCCCGGCATTGCCGGGCTTTTTTATTGGAAGCTGCACATCAGCTACCTAGATAAGCTGTCGCCCCGGCGAAGGCCGGGGCCCAGTGCCTTTAGCGGCATCTGCCGTGCTCCGTTGCGAGTGTTTGGGAGATCTTTTCTCAAACCCTGTATGCGCGCACTGGGCTTTGCTTTTGCCTTGCCCGGGAGTGCGGGGATTCGGGCCCAATCTCGACCAACGGT
>DASUXS010000130.1:0-2706 GCA_036377855.1 Moraxellaceae bacterium | reverse complement strand
ACGGTGGCGGGCTTGGGCATGCTCTTCGAAATCATTTCCCTGAAATGGCTGCCCGCGCTGCTGGCGTTCTGCGCGCTGCTGTCCTGGATGGCCAGCCTGGCGGTGCCGGACATCGCCACCAAACGTCGCAGTGAGGCCAAGGATTCCTTGTGGAGCATCCTGCGCCGGCCGGTGGTGCTGGGTTTCCTCGGCGCCAGTTTCCTGCTCGAGCTGTCGCATGCGCCGTATTACACCTTCTACAGCATCTATCTCGAAGGCCACGGCTATTCGCGTACGGCCATAGGCTGGTTGTGGGCGCTGGGGGTGGCGGCGGAAGTGATCGCCTTTACGCAGATGCATCGCATCCTGCCGGCCTTGGGCGAGCGGCGTCTGATGCTGTTGTCGCTGGCCCTGGGGGCATTGCGCTGGTATGTCATAGGCCAGGCCAGCGAGTGGCCGGCTTTGCTGGCGCTGATGCAGCTGCTGCATGCGGCAACGTTTGCGACTTTCCATGCGGCGGTGATCAGCCTGATCTACCGCCATTTCGGGGAAGGCCATCAGGGGCAGGGGCAGGCACTTTACAGCATGCTGTGGGGATTGGGAGTGGCAGTGGGTTCCTGGATTGCGGGGCATTACTGGGATTCGGTGGGTGCCGCCCAGATTTATGCAGCGGCTTCCGGCAGCTGCCTGCTGGCTTTCCTGCTGGTCTGGCATAGCCAGCCGCGAGCCTCGGCAGTGATGAGATAGCTGGGCAGTGATGAAGTCAGAGAGACCAACTAACAACCCAACTGTCGCCCCGGCGAAGGCCGGGGCCCAGCGTCTTTGACTGCCCTTGCTGCAACAGTGATCTGCGATACACCCCGGCAAAATAGCGCTCGACCCAGCGACAGCCCCATTCAAATACTGCTGAAGACGCTGGGCCCCGGCCTTCGCTGGGGCGACAACGGAGTGGTTTTCCGGGGACGGCGCACACAATAAAAAGCCCGGCAAGTGCCGGGCTTTTTATTGGCCAAGGACTCAAGCCTCAGACCTCAGGCCTTGGCCTTGCAAATCTTCTTCACCTCGCTGCCCAGCTGGCCATTGAGGGCATCCCCACTGCGCTGCGCCGTGTCTTCCATCACCCGGCTGCGCGCCGCGAAGAACTTCTGGCCTGCTGCCGAGTGTGCAAATTTCAAATAGTCCGCCTGTTCATCGCTGGAAAGCTGGGCATAGCGCTGGCGCACGGCGCCGTTCACGCTTTCGCGCAGCGCCGCCAGCTGGGTTTTCTTGATCACCCCCACCAGCATGCTGGCAAAAGGATACTGGTCCAGGCCGAAGCAGCCGTTCTGCACGGCCACATCCACGGCATCGTTCAGGCCATGCTGGGCCAGCTGGCTGACGGCCTTGCCATAGCCAGTGGCGGAGGCCAGGGCATCCAGGGTGCCGCGGTCGGCGCTGCTGACGATGCCGTTGCCGCCCTTGCCGCTTTCAATGCTGACGACATGGCGACCCGTATCGGATTCATAGAATTTCTGCACGGCATTCAGTTCCGGGCCGGACAGGTTCTTCTGCAGCTCCTTGCGCAGCTGGTCGCGGATTTCCTCGGGTTTCACATTCTGGGAAATGGTGTCGTTCACCATGGTGATCCATTCATCCGGGATCATGGCCAAGGGGCCATCCATCTTTTCCGACGCCAGCGGTTTGTCCAGCTGCTTGATCTGCGCATCCAGGCCGCTGGCCGTCATCACGGCATCAATATCGGCCTTCTGGCCGGGCATGGAGGCGCAGGCACCAAGAGCCAGCGCGAGAACGAGAGGAGCGAAACGCAACAACTTCATGGGCGGTTTTCCTTTTTCATGTCGCTTTGTCATGCGGCAGCAGCAGGTCCAGCATGGCCTGCGCCGCTCGCGACAGCGTACGACGGGGATGATAGACAACGCCGAGGCTGCGGCGCAGGTCGATTCCGTTGATCTTCAGTATCTTGAGTTCACTATCCGCCATGCTGGCCGGCAGCACGCTCCAGCCCAGGCCTATGGAGGCCATCATCTTGATGGTTTCCAGATAGTTGGTGGTCATGCTCACCTGCAACTGTAGCCCGGACTCCTGGAAAAGCGTTGACGCGATCTGCCGCGTGAAGGTGGAGGAGGAGGGCAGGATGGCAGCGTGTTGCGTGAGGTCAGCCAGCGTCACCTTTTTCTGCTTGGCCAGCGGATGTTCGGTGCCGGCCACGAAGGCCAGGGGATCGTCCCAGACCTCGCGCGCAACCAGGCGGTCGTCCGGTACCGGGGGCAGGGTGACTATGCCCAGTTCGAGGTCGCCGGAAAGCACGGCTTCATAGGCCTCTTCCGAATCAATGAAGCGCAGGTCCAGGCGCACGTCGCGGTAATGCGTGGAAAAGGCGCGCAGTGCCGGTGGCAGCCGGTGCAGGCCGATATGGTGGCTGGTGCCGACCTTGAGCGTGCCGGTGATGGGGCCGGAAAGATTGGCCACCATGCGCCGCATGTCCTCCAGCTCCAGCAGCAGCTGCCGCGCCCGCGGCAGCAGGGCGCGGCCGGCCTCGGTCAGCGTGATGCGGCGACCCACACGATCGAAGAGCTCCACCCCCAGGGATTCCTCCAGGCCGCTGATGCGCTTGGAGATGGCGGGCTGGGTGAGGTGCAGGTTTTCCGCCGCCTGGGAGAAGGACTCGGCCCGGGCAACCTCGAGAAAGGCAGTAAGCGAAGCAGTATCCATGGCGTCATTTCCCCC
>DASUXS010000129.1:0-2638 GCA_036377855.1 Moraxellaceae bacterium | reverse complement strand
CGCTGCGGCTGGCCGGTCCGCGCGGCCTCATGCCGGACATGCTGCGCATGGGCATAGAGCGGCAGCTGGCCAGCGTGATCGCCGACATGAGCACCTGGGAGGCGGACTCCGCGCTCAGCCGTTTCAACCGCGCCGAGCCCGGCAGCTGGCAGGAACTGCCGCCGGACTTTTTCACCGTTCTGGATTACTCCCTGGCGCTGGCTGAAGAAAGCGGGGGGGCTTTCGATCCCACCGTGGGGCCGCTGGTGAACCTCTGGGGTTTTGGTCCCGAAGGCAAGCGTGATACCGCACCAACCGCAGAGGAGCTGGCAGCGGCTGCCGCGCGTTGCGGCTGGCAGCGCCTGCGGCTGGATGAGGAAAACCTCACGGCCCTGCAGCCGGGCGGGACCTATGTGGATTTCTCCGGCGTAGCCAAGGGCTTTGCCGTGGATAAAGTCTCGGACTATCTGTTCGGGCAGGGCTTCGTGAACCACCTGGTGGAAATCGGTGGTGAGCTGCGCGGCCGCGGCATACGTCCCGATGGCCATCCCTGGTGGGTGATGCTGGAAGCTGTGCAGGAAAATTCCGCTGGCATTGAAACCGTCATCGCCCTGCACAATCTGGCCGTCGCCACCTCCGGCGATTACCGCCGCTATTTCATCGAAGGCGAACAGCGTTACGCGCACACTCTGGATCCGCGCAGCGGTCGTCCGGTGGCGCATGCCCTGGCCTCGGTGACGGTACTGCATCCCGAATGCATGCAGGCCGATGCCCAGGCCACGGTGCTGATGGTGCTGGGCGTGGAAGAGGGGCTGGCCTATGCCAGGACCCATGACCTGGCGGCGCTGTTCGTTGAACGTCGCGGCAATGAGTTTGTGGAAACCATGACACCGGCTTTTGCCGGGTTGCTGGAGTAAAGCCACGCATGAAAACGCGTTTCCTGACCCTGCCTGTACTGGGCAATGCCATGGCCTTGCTGGCCTTGCTGCTGCTGGCGGTTTTTCTCGGCCGCCTGCAGGAGGGCCTGCTGCAGCAAACCGTGGCGGGTCATGAACGTGTGGGACTGGCGCTGCTGGCCACGCTGGCCTGGCTGGGGTTGTGCACGGGCATTTTCCTGGCCCGTCACCGTCGACAGAAAATCGCGGCCGCGAAACTGGCCGCCATGGCGGCACAGGGCAGTGGCCGTCCCTGGCTGGTGGCCTGGGCCAGCCAGACCGGTTTTGCCGAAAAGCTGGCCTGGCAGACAGCGGAAACCCTGCAGGGCGTAGGACTGCCGGTACGTCTGCTGCCCTTGGCGCAGGTGGATGAGACCGTGCTGCACGAAACGGAAAATGCGCTGTTCGCCGTCAGCACCACGGGTGAGGGCGATGCACCCGATGCGGCGCTGGGCTTTGCGCGGCGCATGCGCGAAAACTCCCACGACTTGGCCGGCCTGCGCTATGGCGTGCTGGCGCTGGGCGATAGCAGCTATGCGCATTTCTGTGCATTCGGCCATGCTCTCGACGGCTGGCTGCAGCACAGCGGCGCGGCCGCGCATTTCGACCTGGTGGAAGTGGACAACGGCGATGCCGCCACGCTGCGGCACTGGCAGCATCATCTCTCCGTACTTACCGGCCATACGGAAATGGCGGACTGGAGCCAGCCGGATTATGGGCGCTGGGTTTTGGAAGAACGCCGCTGCCTGAATCCCGGCAGTGCCGGCGCACCGGTGTTTTTCCTGTCGCTGGCGCCGCTGGAAGGCAGCGCGCAGTGGCAGGCCGGTGACATCGTGGAAATCGGTCCGCGCAATGCACCGGCCGATGTCGAGGCACTGCTGCATCTGCTGCAGGTGGATGGTGACATGACAGTGATAGATGATGGCGGCGCCTGCAGCCTGCGCGACGCCCTCGCTTCGCGTGCCTTGCCGCTGGATGCCGCGGCTCTGCAAGGTGCCGGTGTACAGGCCATGCTGGACCTCCAGACCCTGCCGCATCGCGAATACTCCATTGCCTCTGTCCCGCAGGATGGCCGTATCGAGCTCATCCTGCGCCAGATGCGCCAGCCCGATGGCCGCCTGGGCGTGGGTTCCGGCTGGCTGACCGAGCATGCGCCGCACAAGGGCGAGATCGCCCTGCGTATCCGCAGCAACCGCAGCTTCCATGCGCCTGCAGACGACAGGCCGCTGATCCTCATCGGCAACGGCACCGGCATCGCCGGCCTGCGTGCGCATATCCGCGCCCGTGAGCTGCAGGGGCGTGGCCGCAACTGGCTGCTCTTCGGCGAACGCAATGCCGATCGCGATTTCTTTTTCCGCGACGAGATCGAGGGCTGGCAGCGCAGCGGCGTGCTGTCGCGCGTCGACCTGGCGTTTTCCCGCGACCAGGAAGCGCGTGTCTATGTGCAGGACCGCCTGCGCGAAGCCGCGCAAGAACTGCAGCAGTGGGTGGCGCAAGGCGCCGCCCTCTATGTCTGCGGCAGCCTGGCCGGCATGGCGCCAGCGGTGGCCTCGGTGCTCAAGGAAGTGCTGGGCGAAGAGCAGCTGGAGCGCATGGCCGAGGACGGCTGCTATCGTCGCGATGTTTATTGAGGGGATGCGGAGTACGGAAATTGTCCCTGAATGAGGGCGTGCATATATGAGTGATAATGTCGGCCGTCTCACGATGCTCATGAAGGTAGTTGG
>DASUXS010000128.1:0-2644 GCA_036377855.1 Moraxellaceae bacterium | reverse complement strand
GTGCTGGGGGGAATAGGCAATCTCGCCGGCGCGGTAATCGGTGGGCTCTTGCTGGGCGTGATCGAATCACTGGGTGCGGGCTATATCGGTGATCTCACCGGTGGTTTCCTGGGCTCGCAATACCAGGATGTGTTTGCCTTCATGGTGCTGATCCTGGTGCTGGTCTTCCGGCCCTCCGGCCTCATGGGCGAACGCGTCTCGGAGCGCCCGTGATGAGTGCCGGTGTGAAAGTCCCCGCCAAGGTCTGGATTGCCTACGCCGGCATCGCGCTGGTGCTGCTGGGCGCGCCCTTCCTCATGGGCGGCGCCTTCGGCAACTCCTGGGTGCGCATCCTGGATTTCGTGCTGCTCTACGCCATGCTGGCGCTGGGGCTGAATATCGTTGTCGGCTATGCGGGCCTGCTGGACCTGGGCTATATCGCGTTTTATGCAGTGGGCGCCTATCTCTTCGCGATTCTCGCGTCGCCGCATTTCGACTGGCATGTCTCGGCCTGGATCATCCTGCCCATGGGCGCGGCACTGGCCTGTCTGTTCGGCGCCACGCTGGGGGCGCCCACCCTGCGTTTGCGTGGTGACTACCTCGCCATCGTCACGCTGGGCTTCGGCGAAATCGTCCGCCTGTTCATGAACAACCTGGACCGTCCGGTGAACATCACCAACGGGCCGCAGGGCATCAACCTCATCGACGGCATCTCGCTGTTCGGCTATCGCCTGGAAAGCGGTTTCACGCTGTTCGGGACGCGCTTCAGCGGGGACTATGCCTATTACTATCTCTTCCTGGCGCTGGCCCTGCTCACCATCTTCATCTGCGTACGCCTGGAAAATTCCCGTATCGGCCGCGCCTGGGTGGCCATACGTGAAGACGAGATCGCGGCGCAGGCCATGGGCATCAACACCCGCAACGTGAAGCTGCTGGCCTTTGCCATGGGCGCTTCCTTTGGCGGCGTGGCCGGTGGTTTGTTCGCGTCCTTCCAGGGTTTTGTCAGCCCCGAGTCCTTCACCCTGATGGAATCGGTGATGGTGGTGTGCATGGTGGTGCTGGGCGGCATGGGCAATATCGCCGGCGTCATCCTGGGCGCCGTGCTGCTGACCATCACGCCGGAATTCCTGCGCGAGATCATCAATCCCCTGCAGCGCAGCCTCTTTGGCCGTATGGTGGTGGATCCGGAAAACCTGCGCATGCTGCTGTTCGGGCTGGCGCTGATCGTGGTGATGCTGTTCCGTCCCGCCGGCCTCTGGCCTTCGTCGCGGCGCAAGGAAGAGCTGGAGGAGGCGCATGACTGACCTTGCTCGATACGATCAAGAACCGTTCGGGCTGAGCCTGTCGAAGCCTGGCATCTGCCCTTCGACAAGCTCAGGGCGAACGGTGGGGCTGCGCCGATGAATGCACTTCTTGAGCTCAAGAGCATCGAAAAGCGTTTCGGCGGCCTCAAGGCGCTGAACGATGTCAGCCTGACCATTCCCGAGGCCTGCGTCTACGGCCTGATCGGCCCCAATGGCGCCGGCAAGACCACGCTCTTCAATGTCATCACCGGGCTCTACCAGGCGGAAAGCGGTGAACGCATTTTTGCCGGCGAGGCCTTGCCGCTGAAGCTCAAGCCGCATCTCATCGTGGGTCGCGGCATTGCCCGTACCTTCCAGAACATCCGTCTGTTCCAGCATATGACGGCGCTGGAAAACGTCATGGTGGCGCAGCATGGCCGTACGAAAACCGGTGTGCTGGGCGCCATCCTGCGTCACTCCCGTGCCCGTGCCGAAGAAAAAGCCATACGTGAAAAAGCGCGTGCCCTGCTGGCCTATGTCGGTATAGAAAAATCCGCCGGCAAGCTCGCCAAGGAACTGTCCTATGGCGACCAGCGCCGCCTGGAAATCGCCCGCGCCCTGGCCACGCAGCCGCGCCTGCTGGCGCTGGACGAACCGGCAGCGGGCATGAATCCCACGGAAACCGAAGGACTGCGCGAACTGATTGCGCGTATCAAGGGCGACGGCATCACCGTGCTGCTGATCGAACATGACGTGAAGCTGGTCATGGGGCTCTGCGACCGCGTGGCCGTGCTGGATTTCGGCGAAAAGATCGCGGAAGGCACGCCGGCCGAAGTGCAGAACCATCCCAAGGTGATAGAAGCCTACCTCGGCACGGGGGCCGCATGAGCCTGCTCGTCCTCGATCATCTCAGTGTCGCCTACGGCGGCATCCAGGCGGTGAAAGACATCAGCCTGACTGTGGAAGAGGGTGAGCTGGTCACGCTGATCGGTGCCAATGGCGCCGGCAAGACCACGACGCTGAATACGCTGGGTGGTTTGCTCACGCCGGCCTCGGGCAGCGTGCACTACGACGGCCAGGACCTGCTGCGCATCCCCGCGCATGACCGTGTCCGCCGCGGCCTGGCGCTGGTGCCGGAAGGGCGCGGCATCTTTGCCCGCCTGACCGTGACGGAAAACCTGCAGATGGGCGCCTTCCACCGTCATGGCCGCGCGGAAATCGCGGCCGACCTGGAAAAATCCTTTGCGCTGTTTTCGCGCCTGAAAGAGCGCGAAAGCCAGCTCGCCGGCACACTGTCCGGTGGCGAGCAGCAGATGCTGGCCATTGCCCGTGCGCTGATGAGCCGGCCCCGCCTGCTGCTGCTGGACGAACCCTCCATGGGC
>DASUXS010000127.1:0-2461 GCA_036377855.1 Moraxellaceae bacterium | reverse complement strand
ACCACGGGGCCGGCTTCCATCGAGGTGTGGATCTCGTCGCCGGTGCGGTCCATGAAGCCGGTGTTGATGAAGATGGTGCGTTCGGAAGCGGCGCGGATGCACTCCTTCAGGTTCACCGAGGTACGGCGCTCTTCATCCATGATACCGACCTTGAGGGTGTTCTTCGCCAGGCCCACGGCCTGCTCGGCCGCGGCAAACAGTTCCACGGCGAAGGCCACTTCTTCCGGGCCGTGCATCTTGGGCTTCACGATGTAGGTGGAGCCGGCGCGGGAGTTGAGCAGCTTCACGGCGGCCTTGTCGGCCAGCGTGCGCTTGGTGATGAGGGCGGTGATGAGGGCATCCATGATGCCTTCGAACACTTCCTCGCCCTTCACCAGCACGGCGGGATTGGTCATGAGGTGGCCGACATTGCGCAGCAGCATCATGGAGCGGCCATGCAGCGTGAATTCCTGGCCCTGCGGGTTCTTGTACACGCGGTCGGGGTTCATGCTGCGGGTCAGCGGCTTGCCGCCCTTTTCAAAGGTTTCCTGCAGCGTGCCGGTGACCAGGCCCAGCCAGTTGCGGTAGCCCTCAACCTTTTCTTCAGCATCCACGGCGGCGACGGAATCTTCCAGGTCCTGGATGGTGGTGACAGCCGCTTCCACCAGCAGGTCCTTCACATGCGCGGAATCATCCTTGCCGACGTGGTGCGTGGCGTCGATCTGGATTTCCACATGCAGGCCGTTGTTCTTGAGCAGCACACCGGTGGGCGCGGCGACATCGCCGGTGTAACCCACGAACTGTTCGGGACGGGCGAGACCGGACTTGATGCCGCTCTTGAGGCCAACCACGAGCTTGCCATCAACGACGGCGTAAGACGTTGAATCCTTGTGCGAGCCTTCAGCCAGCGGGAAGGTGTCGTCCAGGAACTGGCGGGCGAAGGCGATGACCTTGGCGCCGCGCACGGGGTTGTAGCCCTTGCCCTTTTCTGCGCCGCCGTCTTCGGAGATGACGTCGAAGCCGTAGAGCGCGTCATACAGCGAACCCCAGCGGGCGTTGGCGGCATTCAGTGCATAGCGCGCATTGCGCACCGGCACCACCAGCTGCGGGCCGGCCAGCGTGGCCAGTTCTTCGTCGACGTTTTCAGTGCTGATCTGGAAGTCCGGACCTTCCGGCACGAGGTAGCCGATCTCGGTCAGGAAAGCCTTGTACTGGGCGCGGTCGAAGCCGGGGTTGGCGCGATGCCAGGCATCGATCCGGGCCTGCAGGTCGTCACGCTTGGCCAGCAGGGCCTTGTTGCGCGGAGCGAGTTCGGTGGCGACTTGGGCGAAGGCAGTCCAGAACGCGGCGGCATCGACACCGCTGCCCGGGGCGATTTCATTGGCCACCAGATCGTAGAGTTCCTTGGCGATTTCAAGGTCGCCGTGCTTGATGCGTTCGCTCATGTTGCTTGCCTCATGTCATGCGTCCCCAGGGGGACGGCGCTCCGGGATGAACATCCCGCCTTCCAGACCGGCCGGAATCGGATGCCCCAAAAAAAGAAGGCCGGCATTCTAACGGATTCCGCGTATGAACGCAGGCGGGAAATGCAGGCTGGAGAAGTAGATGGAGGCGGCCGCGGGTGATCACAAGCGTGACTGCCGGGCCGCCCCTGACTCAGACGCTATCAGTCCCGGTCAAGGGGACGCCGCCCCGGCACCACGGGACGCGAGGGCTCGGCCTTGGCCGCCTCCTCTTCCCTCTCGATGATCTGCCGCGCCGTGAACAGGATGAGCTGGCGCAGCCAGCGGTGCGCCGCGTTGTGGTGCAGCAGCGGACTCCAGGACATCTTGAGTTCGAACTCGGGGATATGGAAAGGCGGTTCCTTGATGACCAGGCGCGGATTGCTGAGCTGCAGCCGTGCTACCCGCGTCGGCAGCGTGGCAATGAGGTCGGCGTTTTCCGCCAGCAGCGCCGGCATCTGGTAATGGCGGGTGAAAATGGCGATCTGGCGTTTCTTGCCCAGGCGACCCAGGGCCTGGTCTATCCAGCCCAGGCCTCCTGCTTGATCGGGATTCATGCCGAAGCCCACGCCCATGCCGGTCTTGGACACCCAGATATGCTGGGCCTCGAGGTAGGTCTTGAGGCTGAAGTTCTCGGCCAGGGGGCTGTCGCGGTGCACCAGGCAGGAAAAGCTGTCCTTCCATACCGTCACCTGGTGGAAGGACTGGGGGATTTCCGTGAAGCGGTTGATGGCCATGTCCACCTTGCCCTGCTCCATGTCGCGGTAGCTGACGTCGGAGGGGGTGAGGAAGTCCAGCACCACATTGGGGGATTCGGTACGCATGGCCTTGGCCAGCGCCGGGATCAGGGTGGCCTCGGCATAGTCCGCGGCCATGATGCGGAAGACGCGGGCACTGGAGCGCGGGCGGAAGTCTTCCTGGGATTCGAAGATCTGGTTGAGGCCGTCCAGGGCGGCTCGGATACGCGGCTGGAGGTCGCG
>DASUXS010000126.1:0-2917 GCA_036377855.1 Moraxellaceae bacterium | reverse complement strand
TGCACGGAAGGATGCTCGGGCACGAAGTCGTCCACGCCCAGCCACTGGTGCTGGTCCAGGGCCAGCGTCGCCGGATGCTGTTGCAGGTAGGCCGGCGCGCCATAGATGGCGTACTGCATCACCCCCAGTTTCTTGCCCACCAGATGCTCCGGCGGTTTGCGGCTGGGGCGCAGGGCCAGGTCGGCTTCGCGCCGGCTCAGGTTGGCCAGCTGGTTGGTGGCGGACAGCTCGAAGTCCAGACCAGGGTGCCGGGTGGCGACCCGGTGCAGGGCGGGCAGCAGCACGCCGGAAAGCAGGCTGTCCGTGGTGGTCAGGCGCACGGTGCCGCTGGCCTGGCCGGTGGTGCCGGCGAGGGCGGTGCGGGCGGCCTCCATTTCCACCTCCATGCGCTCGGCATGACGAGAGAGTGTGAGCGCCTGCTCACCGGGTAGATAGCCGCTGCGCGAGCGTTCGAACAAGGTCTGGCCCAGGTTTTTTTCCAGGCGCTGCAGGGCGCGGAAGACGGTGGAGCTGTCCACCTGCAGGTGCTGGGCGGCGCTGGCCAGGGTGCCGCCACGCACCAGGGCCAGTACCAGGTCCATGTCGGAAGGGCTGAGACGGTATTGCGTTCCTGCAATCATGGAGTGCATTCCTGCCTATTTCTATTGCAGGAATGGAATCCTAGAGTTGGCACCATCGTCAACGCCCTGGCCCCGCCGGGATCTGAATTACCTGCTCCAGGAGAGCCCCATGAAACTGTATTACTCCTCCGGTGCCTGCTCGCTGGCCCCCCATATTGCCGCCCGCGAAGCCGGCGTGACCTTCTCCCTGGCCAAGGTCGACCTGACCACCCACACCCTGGTGGAGGGTGGCGGTGATTTCTACGCCATCAGCCCGCGTGGCTATGTGCCCCTGCTGGAACTGGATGACGGTTCGCGCCACACCGAAGCGGCCGCGCTGCTGCAGTACCTGGGTGACCAGGACAAGACGCAGAAGCTGCTGCCGGCTTATGGCAGCAAGGAGCGTCAAGTCGTCATCGAGTGGCTCACCTATGTTAGTACCGAACTGCACAAGGGTTTTTCTCCGCTGTGGAAAAAGGAAACGCCGGAAGCCATGCGCCAGATCGTGCGCAATGGCCTGGCCAAGCGCTTCACCGAACTGAATGGCGTGCTGGAAAAGCAGTCCTACCTCACGGGTGAGACTTTCACCGTGGCCGATGCCTATGCCTTCACCATCATCAACTGGACCAATTTCCTGGGCCTGAGCCTCAATGCCTATCCGCATCTGCAGGCCTTCATGGGCCGTGTCGCCGCGCGTCCCGCCGTGCAGGAAGCCCTGCGCGCCGAAGGCCTGCTGAAATAAGGAGCGCGCCATGAGTGCAGATGTGCTGGCGCAGTGGCAGGCGCAGGAAGAGGAAGTGGCGAGGCATCGCCAGGCTGTCGGCCTGGCGCGGCCGGAGCAGGTGATGGGGCGTACGGGCATGGAAATTTTCCAGGCCATGATCGCGGGCGAACTGCCGCCGCCGCCCATTACCGGCACCTTGGGATTCACGCTGCTTTCCGCTGAACCGGGGCGCGTGATTTTCCAGGGCAAGCCGGCCTTCGCCTACTACAACCCGCTGGGCTCCATACACGGTGGCTGGTATGCCACCCTGCTGGATTCCGCCGTGGCCTGCGCCGTGCACAGCACGCTGCCGGCCGGGCGCAGCTACACCACGCTGGAGCTCAAGCTGAACATGGTGCGGGCGCTGACGGACAAGGTGCCGCTGGTGCGCGCCGAGGGCACGGTCATCCATCCCGGTCGCCAGGTGGCGACGGCGGAGGGGCGTCTCTATGGCGCGGACGGCACGCTTTACGCGCATGCCACCACCACCTGCCTGGTCTTCGACCTGCCCACGGCGCGCTGATAAACGCGGCACGCACTCACATCGCGGCAACACGGGTACAGCAAGGGCTGTGCTAGGGTTGTTGCGATTTCTTTTTTTCTTCAGGGAGGAAACATGCGCCATACGGAAATGATGCGACGCCTGGGGACTGCCAGCCTGCTCTGCCTGGCGCTGGCGGCCTGCAGCAAGAAAGAGGAGGAGGCCGCGGCGCCGGAAACCGCGCCGGCCGCCGCAGCGACAACTCCTGCACCCCAAGCCCCCAACTGCCATCCCGCCCTGCAGAAGCTGATGCAGGCCTTGCCAGCTGAGCATGAAGTTGATGGCCAGAAAGAAAGCGGTCGCGACTGCAAGAGCGGTACGGTGACCGCGGTCTATGGCGTGGGCGATCCGGTGGAAATCCGCTACGAGCTCACCGCGCTGCGTTATGAAGACAGCGACCTCGAACCACTGGGCCAGAAAGACGGCCAGGCGCTGCTGGATAATCTGCGCAAGACCCTGGAAGCCAAGATCACTGTCGTGGAGTCGCAGCTGAAAGGCGCGCAGCGTACGGCCGGTGATGCCAGCGTCGACGTGATGTCGCCGGCGGAACGCGCCAAGCTGCCGCGGCCTTTCACTTTACCCAATGGCGTGCAGGCCATGATCAGCGAACAGAGCGGGACCTGGGAGCTGGATGCCGTGCTCAGTGATCGCCATATGCTGGTGATCCAGTGGACGGACAACCGCCAGGAAAACAGCACGGATGCGGCCGAGGCCACGTTCAAGAAGCTGGTGGCGCCGCTGCATTTTGATCAGCTCAAGCCCTGATGCCTGTATTAAACACACTGTCGCCCCGGCGAAAGCCGGGGCCCAGCGTCTTTGACGGCGCAAGATCAGGCTCCGCCCTTCGACAAGCTCAGGGCGAACGGTGGTGAGTTCGAGAAGTGGCGCAAAAAGAAGCGGGGAAGCCCCGCCTTTTTTGTTTTGATTTCCTGTTAGAGAAAGACCGTTCGCCCTGAGCTTGTCGAAGGGTGAAGACTCATCGGCACCGCGGTCTTGCAGGAGAGTGCTAAAGAC
>DASUXS010000125.1:0-3889 GCA_036377855.1 Moraxellaceae bacterium | reverse complement strand
CTGCACGCTGATCGAAGAATCCGAACAGCTGCAAGCACAGGCCGCCGAAGTGACTTTCACGGAATTGCAGGAAGCGCTGCCGGAGTTGCGCATAGGGCTGGTGCATGGCCGGCTCAAGCCCGCGGAAAAAGCCGCGGTGATGCAGGCCTTCAAACTCGGTGAGTTGCAGCTGCTGGTGGCCACCACCGTCATAGAAGTCGGCGTGGACGTGCCGCGCGCGACTCTGATGGTGATAGAGAATCCGGAGCGCCTGGGCCTGGCGCAGCTGCACCAGCTGCGTGGCCGTGTCGGCCGTGGCGCGGAGCAGAGTTTCTGCGTGCTGCTCTACCAGTCGCCGCTGGGCCAGCTGGGGCGCGAACGCCTGGGCATCATGCGCGAAACCACGGACGGTTTCCGTATCGCGGAAAAAGACCTGGAGCTGCGCGGTCCCGGTGAAGTGCTGGGCACACGCCAGACCGGCCTGCTGCAGTTCCGTATCGCCGATCTTTTGCGTGACGCGCCTTTGTTGCCGGAAGTGCAGGACTGCGCCCGCAAGCTGCTGGCGGCCCAGCCCGCCACCGCCGACGCCCTGCTCTCGCGCTGGGTGGCATCACGCGAGCATTACGCGCAGGTCTGAGCCTTCTTCGCCACAACATGCCTCACTGCAGCATGCCTCACTGCAGCATGAAGGTATCGTATTCCAGCGATTCCAGTTTGCGGTCCAGCACATACATGGCCGCCATCACGATCACCACCAGCGCCAGGGCGAAGCCGTAGCCGTAATACTTGGGGCCCAGGAACAGCGTGACCGCCGTGAACAGGCCGTTGAGCGCGACAAAGCCGCCGGTAAGCGCCAGCACCACGCGGCGCTTGTCCAGGTAGAAGAAGACATTCAGCAGGCCCAGGAAGACCACCTGCAGGGCCGCGGAAATCAGGTTGACGAAGAGCAGCGGCAGATAAAGATCGGAAATCTTCAGCACGCCCAGCAGGACATCGCTGGTGACCAGCAGCACCAGCGCCGTGATGGTCTGTATCTTGAGGATCTGCCAGATGCCCTGGCGCACGATATAAACCATCTCGTTGCGCATCTCCTCGATATGCTCCAGCGAGCCACCGCCGCGCACCGCGTCATAGAAACGGTCGTAATACTCCACGAAGTCCGTTTCCATCTTCACCAGGAACACCGCCATGCCGGGAATGATGGAGAGGTAGGCCAGGAAGACCGGGATGTCGTAGACCACTGAAGCGCGCAGCGGGCCGATCACCGCCTGGCTGGTGGCGGGATAGAACCAGAACATGAATTTATCCAGCCATATCCCCAGGTTGTAGAAAAGCCCGACAGCCACCAGCGTGGGATAGAGGTAACGCTTTTCCAGGAAGGCGAAGCTGATGAAATACGAAGATGGATAATTGCGCAGGATGAGGATGATCATGCCTATCAGCAGCACGAACTGCCCCAGCACGAAGCCGCCCAGCAGACCCTCCAGCCCCAGGGGCCGCAGCAGCAGCGCCATGACCACCGTGATGCAGTAACCCACGCCGAACAGCACCAGGATGGCTTTGTATTCCTTCATGCCGGACAGGAAGATGGTGGCGATCCAGATATTGCTGACGGTGACGAAGCCGGCCAGCATGAGCAGGCGGTAGACCAGGCTTTCATCGGGAAACAGGAAGAGCACCACCAGCAGGCCCAGGCAGCCGGACAGCGCCGTCACCCATAGCAACAGGCCGTTGAAATTGGGCAGTATCATTTCCGGTTTGTGTTCGAACAGCCGGTCCGCGGTGAAGCGCGTGAAGGCCAGCTGCGCCAGTCCGGTCAGCACCAGGCTGACCGCGATGATGTAGGTGACGCTGACCTGGAACTGCGTGATCAGCAGGTTGGGCACCACGATGGACACCGACATCACGCCGATGATGAGTATGCCCAGGATGGACAATATCCACGGCCCGGAGCTGATGATGCCGGCATAGGCATAGGCCTGCATCATGCCCAGCAGCGAATCGCGTTTCAGCAGTTTGCGCAGTTCGAATCCTATGCCCGCCATGTTCTGCTGCCCTATTCAGTGCCCGCCATCGGGCAGGTCGGGTTGCGCCAGTGCGTCGTCGTAGACGGCGCGGTATTTGGCAAACATCATTTCCTGCGTGTAGTAACGGCCGACACGGGCGATGCCTGCGGCCTGCGCCTGCTGCCAACGCTCCGGATTCGTGAGCAGTTTCAGGATGGCATCGGCCAGCGCTTCCGGATCAGCAATGCCCACGACCTCACCGGAAACGCCCAGCGCGCGGTCTTCCTCATCCAGTCCTTCGATAAGCTGGCGGCAGGAACCCACATCCGTGGACACACAGGGCACACCGGCGGCATAGCCTTCCAGGATGACCAGGGGCAGCGCTTCCGAAATCGAGCTCAGCACCATCACGCCCACTTTGGGCAGCAGCTCGTCGATTTTCTGGAAGCCCAGGAATTTCACCTTGTCATCCAGGCCCAGGCCGGTGGTGAGATTGTGGCAATCCTTGGCGTATTCCGGATCTTCATCCTCGGGCCCGGCAATCCAGGCTTCCACTTCCGGCAGGCGGTTGACCACGGTGCGCATGGCGCGGATGAAAGTCTTCACATCCTTGATGGGCACCACGCGGCCTATCAGGCAGACCGTGAGCGGAATCTGCGGCCCGCGCTTTTCGCGCACTTTTTCCAGATGCGGCAGGTTGATGCCGTTGGGGATATTCATGGTGCGCTCGCCAGGCGCGCCGTCCGCGACCTGGCGCAGGCGATTGGTTTCATAGAGCGCGATGATGCGGTGCGCATGCTGGTAGCATTCGCGGCCCAGCACTTCGAAGAAACGCACCCAGAGGCCGCGGAAATACGCCACCTCGCTGGAATCCTTTTCCAGCACGCCGCGGTTGTCGCGTATCCATTCCGCCTGGAACAGGTCGATCTTGCGTTCCTTGGTATAGATGCCGTGTTCGGACAGCAGCAGCGGCCGGCGCCGGCGCTGCTTGAGCAGCGCGCCGAGATAACCGGCATAGCCGGTGGAGATGGTGTGGTAGACGCGCACCGGGATGAAATTCTCGGCGATGGCCATCAGCTTCCACAGCGGCGCATGCATGATGCGCACGGTCCAGAAATAGTCGACAAAGGAAGGATCGGTGCAGCGCGTGCGGTACTGGTCGGTGATGAAATCCCAAGACGAGCGGCTGTAGAGGAAATCTTCCTGCGTGTAGCGACCGTCGCGGAAAGCCTGCAGCAGGCCGCCCATGGGACTGGGCTGCGTGCTGTCGCGCTGGCGGAAATAGTCGTGCAGGTCGCGCACCTGCCCTGCCACCACGGCATCGCCCTTGCGCGGCATCACCGGTGGCTGCGCCTGGCTGTCATGCAGGTAATGCACTTCCAGGTGCACCACATTGTCCGGGAGCGGGTAACGCATGTCACCATAGTCTTCGGCACGGCTGCCTATGAAGCAGATAGCGAAAGTGAGTTCGGGAAAGCCACGTATGATCTGGTTGACCCAGCTGGACACGCCGCCGCTGACATAAGGAAAGGTGCCTTCCAGCAACAGGCCGACATCGGCCTCGCGGCCCTGTTTGATGATCATGGGCGCCCCCAGAAATCCGCCAGCAGCGACATGTTCTGGCTGCGGCTTTCGCCGCGTATGCGTTGCATGCGTTCGCGCACTTCCTCGTAATGGCGTTGCAGGAAGGCCAGCTCGGCGAGATAGGGCTCGGCACGCGACAGCGGCAGGCCCATCACCATGGCCGTGGAAAAGGCGCCCAGTGCACCGCCGTAATCGCCGGTGAGCATGCGCATGCGTCCGGACACCACCCAGAGACCCGAGTCACGCACATGGTGGCGCAGCGCCTCGGCGGAATATTTGCGCACCTGCTGCAGCGCGTAGTCGCGCATGCTGCCCTGCAC
>DASUXS010000124.1:0-8144 GCA_036377855.1 Moraxellaceae bacterium | reverse complement strand
GGTGTTGAAGGAAGAAGAAATGGATGTGCTCTTCAACGAGTGCGCGGCCAGCGAGGGCTACCAGATCACAGTGGATCTGGAGCAGAAGAAAGTGATTCGCCCGAATGGCGAGTCCTTCAGCTTCGAGGTGGATGATTTCCGCCGCCACTGCCTGCTTAACGGCCTGGATGATATCGGGCTGACGCTGGAGGTGGCGGATGACATCCATGCTTTTGAAGAAAAGGCGAAGGTGGCAAGGCCCTGGGTGTTCCAGTCGCTGCATTGATTTTTGTTGGCTCCCTCTCCCCGCTGGCGGGGAGAGGGTTGGGGTGAGGGGAGCGCGCTGCACCACCACCCCTCACCCTGGCCCTCTCCCCACGCGTGGGGAGAGGGGAGAGTTCTGAAAAAGGAATAGAGCATGAGCAAACACATCGTAGTCCTCGCCGGTGACGGCATCGGTCCTGAAATCATGGGCGAAGCCCTCAAGGTGCTGGCCGCCGTGAATGAAAAATTCGGCCTGGACCTGACCTGGGAAAACCAGCTGCTGGGTGGCTGCGCCATCGACGCGCATGGTGTGCCGCTGCCGGACGTGACCCTGGAGGCCGCCAAGAAAGCCGATGCCGTGCTGCTGGGTGCGGTCGGTGGTCCGAAGTGGGACACGATTGAGCGCTCGATCCGTCCGGAACGCGGCCTGCTCAAGATCCGTTCCGAACTGAATCTCTTTGCCAACCTGCGTCCGGCCATCCTCTATCCGCAGCTGGCTTCCGCTTCCTCGCTGAAGCCGGAAATCGTCGCGGGCCTGGACATACTGATCGTGCGCGAACTCACCGGCGGTATTTATTTCGGCCAGCCGCGCGGCGTGCGTACGCTGGAGAACGGCGAGCGCCAGGGCTTCAACACCGACGTCTACAGCGAATCGGAAATCCGTCGCATTGCCCACGTGGCTTTCCAGCTGGCGCGCCAGCGCGGCAAGAAAGTGCTGTCGGTGGACAAGGCCAATGTGCTGGAAGTGACCGAGCTGTGGAAGGAAATCACCACCGAGGTGGGCAAGGAATATCCGGACGTGCAGCTGTCGCATATGTATGTGGACAATGCCGCCATGCAGCTGGTGCGTGCGCCCAAGCAGTTCGACGTCATCGTCACCGGCAACCTCTTCGGCGACATCCTCTCCGACGAAGCCGCCATGCTCACCGGCTCCATAGGCATGCTGCCGTCGGCTTCGCTGGACCAGAACAAGAAGGGCATGTACGAGCCCTGCCACGGTTCCGCACCGGACATCGCCGGCAAGGGCGTGGCCAATCCGCTGGCCACCATCCTCTCGGTCGCCATGATGCTGCGTTACACCTTCAATGCCGAAGCCGCGGCCAAGAGCATTGAAGAAGCCGTGGGTCGCGTGCTGGACCAGGGGCTGCGTACGCCGGATATCCATACGGAAGGTACGAAGAAAGTGGGTACGCAGGAGATGGGGGCGGCTGTCGTCGCGGCGCTCTGAGGTTTTGATTCCCTTCTCCCGTCGGGAGAAGGTGCCCGTAGGGCGGATGAGGGCCGGTGGTGGATTTATGCGCCGTCCCTCACCCTAATCCTCTCCCGGGGGGAGAGGGGATAAATACAGCACGAAATTCAAACAGGTGAAGAAAATGAAAGTAGGTCTGGTAGGTTGGCGTGGCATGGTGGGTTCCGTCCTCATGCAGCGCATGGTGGAAGAAAACGATTTCGCCCTGATCGAGCCGTATTACTTCTCGACATCCAGCGCTGGCGGCAAGTCCCCGGATTTCGGTGGCAAGGCCGCGCCTGCGCTGCTGGATGCCAATTCCGTCGACGCCCTCAAGGGCATGGACGTCATCATCACCTGCCAGGGTGGCGACTACACCAATGACGTGTACCCGCGCCTGCGCGCTGCCGGCTGGCAGGGCTACTGGATAGATGCCGCTTCCTCGCTGCGCATGGAAGACGATGCCATCATCGTGCTGGACCCGGTCAACGACGGTGTCATCCGTTCCGCGCTGGAACGTGGCGTGAAGAATTACATCGGTGGCAACTGCACCAACTCCATCATGCTCATGGGCATGGGCGGCCTGTTCCGCGAAGGCCTGGTCGAGTGGGTCAGCTCCATGACCTACCAGGCGGCCTCCGGTGGCGGCGCCAACCATATGCGCGAACTGCTTAAGGGCATGGGCGTGATCAACAGCGCCGTGGCGGAAGAACTGGCCACGCCGGCATCCGCCATCCTGGACATAGATCGCAAGGTGGCCAAGACCATTCGCGAAGACGTGCCCACCGAATTCTTCGGTGCACCGCTGGCTGGCGGCCTCATCCCCTGGATCGACAAACAGCTGGACAACGGCCAGTCCAAGGAAGAGTGGAAGGGCCAGGCCGAAGTGAACAAGATCCTCGGCACCAGCAGCACGATTCCGGTCGACGGCCTCTGCGTGCGTATCGGCGCTATGCGCTGCCACAGCCTGGCGCTGACGGTGAAGCTGAAGAAGGACCTGCCGCTGTCCGAGATCGAGGCCCTGATCAAGTCCGGCAACGACTGGGTGAAGTTCGTGCCCAATGACCGCGAGATCAGCGTGAAGGAACTGACCCCGGCGTCCATCACCGGCGGCCTCAAGATCGGTGTCGGTCGCGTGCGCAAGCTCAACTTCGGTCCGGAATACATTTCCGCCTTCGTGATCGGCGACCAGCTGCTCTGGGGCGCGGCCGAGCCGCTGCGCCGCATGCTGCGCATCCTGCTCAACAAGTAATCCTGTTGCAGGAAAACCCGTGTACCGTGCTGCAAAGCGGGTGCACGGGTTTTCGTTTTTCCGGCCCTGGAGCTTTCCCGGCCTTACATAGAGGAAGAAAAAAATGGATAGCGCATTCCGCATCGCCATCGTGGGCGCCACCGGCGAAGTCGGCAAAGCCCTGCTGGCCCAGCTGGACGAGAGCGAGCTGGCTGTACAGCTGTCGCTGCTGGCCTCGGAAGCCTCCGAGGAGGAGACCGTGATGTTCCGCAGTCGTCCGCTCATGGTGGAGGCGTTGTCCGGTTTTGATTTTTCGCAGGTGCAGGCCGCCGTGTTTGCCGTGCCGGAGGAAGTCGCCGAGCAATTCCTGCCGCAGGCCCTGCAGGCTGGCTGTAAGGTGATCGATCATTCGACCTTCAGCCGCCTCGCGGCCGGTGTGCCGCTGCTAATCGCCGGTGACGACGTGCCCGACGCCAGCCACGTCGCCGTGCCCGGTGCCCTGGCCGCGATTCTGGCGCCGGCCCTGGAGGCCGTGGATGTGCTGGGCGGTATCGAATCCGCCGAGGTGGTTGTGCTCAGCCCCGTGTCCGCGGTGGGCCGGGCAGGGGTGCGGGAGCTGGCCGGCCAGACCGGTGAGCTGCTCAATGCCCGTGGCATAGAGCCGGCCGTGTTCCCGGTGCAGATTGCCTTCAACACCCTGCCGGTTATCGGAGAGCAGTCCGCGGAAAACCTGATGGACGAGCTGGAGGGCCTGCTTTCCTCGACTTTCCCGGTGGCGGTGTCCGAGGTGCGGGTCCCCGTTTTCTACGGGCTGACCCTGTCCCTGAGCCTGCGCACCCGGGCCCAGCTGCCCCTGGAGGGCCTGGCCAAGGCCCTGCAGGCGGCCGGCCTGCGGCGGCCGGATCATGAATCGGATCAAGGAGTTGCGACGCCGGTAACGGATGCGTCCGGGCAGGATGGGGTATATCTGGCCGGCCTGCAGGAGCTGCCGGCGCCGCTGCAGGGCGTACAGCTCTGGCTGGTGGCCGACAATGTTCGCCAGGGGGCGGCCCGCCACAGTCTTTGTATCCTTGAAAATTGGATAAAAAGACTTTAAATATTGATACTTACGAAAACCTTGTGATACAAATTCTAGGATTGTAGTCTTGTAGGCAGGTCAATGGCTGTACTGCCAACCCTTCCGGCGCTGATGAGCCGGGGGTTCACAAGGCCAAAAAATAACCAATAAAGGAATCCGATGATGGTCCTGCGTAAGCTTGCGGTTGCCTTGCTGAGTGTCGGCGTGATGTTGCCGGGACTGGGTCACGCGCTGGCCGTAAAAGATGTACAGACCAAGTCTGCCCTGGGAGAACCTTTCCAGGCTGAAGTCGAGCTGGCCGAGCTGGGTGACCTGAATGCGGATGAAATCCGCGTCAGCCTGGCGACGCAGGAAGACTTCGAGCGGCTGGGCATCGAGCGCGTGTATTTCCTGACGGATCTGCAATTCAACGTTGTCGTCAATCAAGGCGGACGTTCCTTTATCAGCATCACCACCGCCAAGCCGGTGCGTGAGCCTTACCTGGATTTCGTGGTGCGCATCGCCTGGCCGGGCAACACCCGCCTGCAGGAAGTGACGGCACTGCTGGATCCGCCCGTGGTGGCCGATGCCGCGGTACCGGAATTGAACCAGGCTGTCAGCTCGGCACCGGCCGCCACCACTCCGGTAACGCCGGCGCCGGAAGCGGCTCCCGTGACCGAGGCCCCGGTGGCTGCACAGGAGCTGCCGCCGCAGCCGGTGGTGGCGGTGCCTGCCCCCGAAAAAAAGTCGTCACCGGCCAAGCCCGCCAAGGCTGAGCCGGCTCCTGCCTCCACCGAGTCCCCGGACAGCTATCGCACCCAGTCGGGCGATACCATGTCCAAGATCGCGCAGCAGTTTCGTCCTGACAGCGCGAGCACGGCCCAGACCATGGTTGCCATCCAGCGCGCCAATCCGCGTGCTTTTTCCGGCGACAACATCAATCAGCTGAAGCGTGGCCAGGTGCTGCGCATTCCTTCCGAATCCGAAATCCGCTCTGTCAGCTCCCAGGAAGCCCTGGCCTCCGTACGCGAGCAGACGGAAGCCTGGCGCGGTGGCGTGGCCGCCACGCCGGTGGTGAAGCCGGCGCTGGAAAGCCAGCAGGTGAACGCCACGGCCAAGGCGGAAACGCCAGTCGCCGCTGCGCCTGCCGCCAGCAAGCCGGAAATGAAGCTGCTGGGTGCGCAGACCGGCAAGGCCGGCACGGCCGCTGCCGGCAAGGAGCAGGGTGCTGCTGCCAAGCCGGGCGATACCCGCAAGCTGGATGAAAACAAGGCCAAGGCCGAAGCGGCCAAGAACGAGAAGACCAAGCTCGCTGGCAGCGTGAGCAACCTGGATTCCCAGGTCAAAGCCAACGACAAACAGATCGAAGTGCAGAACGCCAAGCTGGCTGAGCTGCAGGCCAAGCTGAAGGAAGAAGAAGCCAAGAAGGCCGAAGCTGCGAAGGCGGCTGCCGCTGCGCCGGCCGTTGCCGAAGCCGCCAGGCCGGCTGATGGCGCTGCTCCTGCCCCGGTGGCTGATGCCAATGGTGTGCAGACCCAGGCTGCTGAAACCTCTCCTGCTGTTGAAGCCAAGCCGCTGCCGCCCAAGAAGCCGGTAGTGGTGGTGGAAGAGCCGCCGGTTGAAGAAGGTCTGCCGCTGCCCCTCATCGGTGGCGCGGTAGGTGTGCTGGCCCTGCTGGGTGGCCTCTTCGTCTGGAACAAGAAACGCGTCAAGGACAAGGAAGAAGAAGCGGCCGCCCTGGCCGAGCTGGAAGCCATGGATGCAACGGACACGACGTCCGGCGGTGCAGATTCGCTCTTCCTCGGTGGTGGTAACGATGGTTCCCTAGGGTTCGATGCCGCACCGCAGGGGGACGATTCCTGGCTGGGGGAGTCGGTGCCGGCAGCTTCAGCGCCGGCGCAGGATCGCGTACTGGCCGATCCGCTGGAAGAAGTTGAGCAGTATCTGGCGTATGAGCGTTACCCGCAGGCCGCCGGCCTGCTGAACAAGGCGATTTCCGCCCATCCCGACCGTGCCGACCTGCGCCTGAAGCTGCTCGAGGTCTATGCCCGCCTGGATGACTACAACGGTTTCGTGGAACAGGAAGCCTGGTTTGAAAATGCCGGCGACCTGCAGGCCCTGGCCCATGCCGAGGAACTGAAGTCGCAGCTGACGCCGCCCAAGCGTGCAGTCAGCCGTGATGATCCGCTGCATTACGAACGTCCGGTGGCTGCTGCCGCTGCTGTGTCCGCTGTTGATGACCTGCCCTCGCTGGAAGACCTGGAAATGGACTTCAATGCGACGGTGTCGGCCAGCAGCCCGGCCCTGCAGGCCGTCAAGGACAGCGACCTGGACCTGCCCAGCCTGGATGATGATTTCAGCCTGGACACGGCAGCCTCCGCTCCTGCCGGCAAGGCCGCGGACAGCGGTCTCAGCCTGGATGAGGAGCTGGACTTCAGCTACACCGAGCCGGCCAGCAAGCCTGCCGCTTCGGCTGCTGCTGACGACCTCAGCTTCGAGCTGGACGATAACTTTGACAGCAAATTCGACGACAGCCAGTTCAGCAGCAAGGCTGATTCCCTTGAGCTGAGCAGCAGCGCCGCCGACGAGTCCCTGGACTTCTCGCTGGAAGACGAGCTGGCCGCCGTGGCCGAGCCTTCGGCAGCGACCGGCAAGATGAGCCTGGGCGACCTCGCGGACTTCGACAGCGCGCCGGAACTGAAGGCACCGGAAGTCGTCACCACCGACGATGACCTCAGCTTCAGCCTGGATGACCTGGAAGCCAATTCGGGCACCCTGGAAACGGCTGCCACCGACCTCGATGGCGATTTCAGCCTGGACGATGGCAAGGGCGCCGACCTCAGCTTCGATGACACGCTGACCGCCGATTCCGGCCTCAATGATGTCGCTGCCGACTTCGACGCCACGCTGCGTGCGGAAGCGGCTGCACCGGCCGTGTCCAAGCCTGCTGCCGCGCCTGTCGCCGCCCCGGTGGCTGATGCCGACCTGGGCATGGACGACGAGTTCGACTTCCTGGCCGACACCGATGAAAACGCCACCAAGCTGGACCTGGCCCGTGCCTATATCGACATGGGTGACATGGAAGGTGCGCGCGACATCCTGCAGGAAGTGCTGACTGAAGGCAGCAATGTGCAGAAGGATGAGGCCAAGGGCCTGCTGGCCCAGGTGGGCTGATTCTCCGCACTCCTGCTTGACCTTGTGCAAGGGCAGCCGTAAAACGCTGCCCTTTGCTTTTTCTGGTTCCCGGAATCCCATGCGTTTCGCCATCGGTGTCGACTACAACGGCCGCGGTTACCGCGGCTGGCAAACCCAGCAGCCTGGCGTGAAAAGCGTGCAGGAAACGCTGGAGGCGGCGATTGCGCGCGTGGCGAACGAAAAGGTCACTGTCATCGCCGCCGGCCGCACCGATGCCGGCGTGCATGGCTCGGGCATGATCGCGCATTTCGATACCGACGCTGTCCGCCCCGAACGCAGCTGGCTGCTGGGCGTGAACACGCAGCTGCCGGAAGACATCTCCCTGCGCTGGATCACCCCGGTCTCCGAAGACTTCCATGCGCGTTTCCGCGCCGTCGCGCGCCGCTACCGCTATGTCATCTTCAACCATCCCCTGCGCAGCAGCCTGCTGGCGGGCATGGTGACCTGGCATTACCACGCCCTGGACCTGGGCCGCATGCAGGCGGCGGCGCAGCATCTGGTGGGCCGCCACGATTTCACGTCCTTCCGCGCCATAGGCTGCCAGGCCAAGAAGGCCGAGCGCGATGTGCATTTCCTGCGCCTGGTGCAACAAGGCCCGCTGATCGTGCTGGACATCCAGGCCGACGGCTTCCTGCACCACATGGTGCGCAATATCGCCGGCGTGCTCATGGCCATAGGGCAGGGCAAGGCCGGGCCGGAATGGGCCAGGGAAGTGCTGGAAGCGCGTGACCGCACCCTGGGCGGCGTGACGGCGCCTTCGGACGGCCTGTATTTCGTGGATGCGCTGTATCCGCCCGAGTTCATCCTGCCGCGCGAGGCCCCGGGCCCGGCTTTCCTGGCTGGCTTCAATGGCCTGACTTAAACCGGGCAGGGCTGCTAGAATCCCGCCTTTGTCGAGGTTGTCACCCCTTGTCCAGCCGAGTTCGCGTCAAAATCTGCGGGATCACCCGCCTTGAAGATGCCCAGGCCGCCATCGCGGCCGGTGCCGACGCGCTTGGCTTCGTCTTCTATCCCCCCAGTCCCCGTTATGTGGCGCCCGAGGTGGCCGCGGCCACCATCCGGCAGCTGCCGCCTTTCGTGACGACCGTGGGGCTGGTGGTGGATCCGACGGTGGACGAGGTGAGGGCGCTGCTGCACCAGCTGCCACTGTCCCTGCTGCAATTCCATGGCGACGAGGACACCGCGTTTTG
>DASUXS010000123.1:0-8557 GCA_036377855.1 Moraxellaceae bacterium | reverse complement strand
CGCGGGGCGGGTTTGCTGTTGCGGCTGGCACCTTTGCGGGCTGCCGGTTTCTTTGCAGGGGCTTTGGCCATTTTTTCTATGATTTCCTTGTTTGCCCTTACATGCGTTCAAGCGTGCTGATGCCCAGGAGGGCAAGGCCGGTTTTCAGGGTGCGCGCGGTCAGCCAGGACAGCTGCAGGCGGCTTTGCTTCAGGGCCTCGCTTTCTGCACTGAGCACAGGGCAGTTCTCATAAAAACTGGAGAAGGTGCCCGCCAGCTCATACAGGTAATTGCACAGCAGGTTGGGCAGGCCTTTCTGGGTGACAGCGTCCAGCACTTCGCCGAACTGCAGCAGCTTGTTGCCCAGCTCCTGTTCCTGTTCGGCCTGCACCAGCAGGTCGCCGGACAGCGTATCCGGATTGATGTCCGCCTTGCGGAAAATCGAGGCGACGCGGGTGTAGGCATAAAGCAGGTAGGGCGCGGTATTGCCTTCGAAGCTCAGCATCTGGTCGAAATTGAAGATGTAGTCGCTGCTGCGGTTTTTCGACAGGTCCGCGTATTTCACCGAGGCTATGCCCACGGTGCCGGCGATGGTGCGCAGCGTGGCTTCATCCTGTTCCGGGTTCTTCTCGCGAACCAGGTCCAGCGCGCGCTGTTCGGCCTCGTCCAGCAGGTCTATGAGTTTCACCGTGCCGCCGTCGCGGGTCTTGAAGGGCTTGCCGTCAGGACCATTCATGGTGCCGAAGCCGAGATGGGCCAGCTCGGTCTCCGCCTTGACGAAGCCGGCCAGCTTGGCCACGGCGAAGATCTGCTGGAAATGCAGGGCCTGGCGCTGGTCGACGAAGTAGAGGATGCGGCTGGCGCCCAGGGTCTGCTGGCGATAGCGCAGCGCGGCCAGGTCGGAGGTGGCATAGAGATAGCCGCCATCGGCTTTCTGCACGATGACGGGCAGCGGCTCGCCTTCCTTGTTCTTGAATTCATCCAGGAACACGCATTGCGCGCCTTCACTTTCACGCAGCAGGCCTTTTCCGGCGAGCTCGGCGACCACCACGGCGAGGTCGTTGTTGTAAGCGCTTTCGCCACGCACGTCGCCGGCACCCAGGCTCACGCCCAGACGCTCATAAACTTCCAGGCAGTGCTTGAGGGAAATGCGCGTGAACTCGCGCCATTTTTCCAGGCAGGCCGGATCACCGCCCTGCAGGGCCACTACCAAGGCACGCGCACGGTTGGCGAAGTCTTCGGATTCGTCGAAACGCTTTTTCGCGGCGCGGTAAAACACTTCCAGGTCGGCCAGCGCCGCGTCGTTGTTGGCAGCGGGCTGCTCTTCCAGGTAGGCGATGAGCATGCCGAACTGCGTGCCCCAGTCGCCGACATGGTTTTGGCGTACGACTTTGTGGCCCAGGAATTCCAGCGTGCGCACCACGGCATCGCCGATGATGGTGGAACGCAGGTGGCCCACATGCATTTCTTTCGCGAGATTGGGGCCGGAATAGTCCACCACCACGGTCTGCGGCGTGGCCGCTGCCGGGATATTCAGGCGTGCATCGCGCAGGGCGGCCTGCAGCTGGCTGCCGAGGAAGTCCTCGGCCAGGAAGAAATTGATGAAGCCGGGGCCGGCGATCTCGACTTTGCTGACCAGGGTCGAGGCGGGCAGGGCGGCGACGATGGCCTCGGCCACGTCGCGCGGTTTCTTGCCGGCGACCTTGGCGGACATCAGGGCCAGGTTGGTGGCCCAGTCGCCGTGCGCACGGTCCTTGGTGCGGTCCAGCTGTATGGCCGGATTGAAGTCGGCGGGCAGCAGGCCCTGGGTTTTCAGGGCGGACAGGGATTGCGTGAGCAGGGTTTCAAGCTGGGTTTTCATGGATGGCGCTGGCGAGTGATGGCGGCCTGTCGGGGGCCGGGCCTGGTCCGTAGGCAGCCGGAGGCAGGCAGATGCAAAAGAAGCGGCGATTGTAGCGAAAGCCGGCGGGAAAGCGCAGGGCAGCCGGGCGGCCATTTGCCGTCTTTGTGCAGGCATTTTGTGGGGGGCCCCGTTTTTTTACGGGTTTACGCCAGGTCCTGGGGATCCACATCCAGCGACCAGCGCACGCGACGCGCCTGGGGCAGGGCCTCGATACGCGGCAGCAGCCGGCGCAGGGCCTCATGCAGGCTGCCACGGCGCTGAGCCTGCAGCAGCAGGTGGGCGCGTATGCGGCCGGCGCGTTTTTCCATGGGCGCCGGCACCGGGCCCCAGGCTTCAGGTCCTTCGCCCTCCGCTTCCAGCAGGCTGCGCACGTCCTGCAAAAAGGCCATGGGCAGTGCGCCGCTGGTGGCTTCGGCGCGGAACAGGGCGAGATAGCCGGAGGGCGGCAGGCCCAGCTCCTGGCGTTCCGCCAGCGCGCGCCGGGCAAAGGCTTCATAGCCCTGGGTGATGAGTTCGTGCAGCAGGGGATGCTCGGGCTGGTGCGTCTGCAGCAGCACCAGGCCGGGCCTATCGGCGCGGCCGGCGCGGCCCGCCACCTGCAGGATGAGCTGGGCGGTGCGTTCCGGCGCGCGGAAATCGGCCCCGAACAGCCCGCCGTCTATGTCCAGCAACACCACCAGCGTGACCTTGGGGAAGTGGTGGCCCTTGGCCAGCATCTGCGTGCCTACAAGAAGCGCGGGGCCGGCGGCATGGATGTCGTGGTAGAGCTGGGTCAGGGCTTCCTTGCGCCGGGTGCTGTCGCGGTCGACACGGAACAGCGGCGTTTTCGGAAAGCGCTGGCGCAGGACTTCATCCACGCGCTCGGTGCCCAGCCCCACCGGGCGCAGGTCGGCCGAGCCGCAGTCCGGGCAGTGTCGCGGCGGGGCGGATTCGCTGCCGCAATGATGGCAATGCAGATGCATGCCCTGGGCATGGCGATGCAGCGTGGGCCGCGCATCGCAACGCCGGCAATGGGCCTGCCAGCCGCAGTCATGGCAGAGCAGCATCGGTGCGAAACCGCGACGGTTGATGAAGACCAGCACCTGTTCGCCACGCTCCAGCGTGCGTGTGATGGCGCCCATCAGCGGTTCGGAAAAGCCTTCGCGCAGGGGCTGGTGGCGCAGGTCTATGAGTTTGAAATCAGGCGCCCTGGCGCCGGCGGCACGTTGCCGCAGCGGCAGCAGGCGGTAGCGCCCCTGCTGGGCATTGGCCAGGGATTCCAGCGCCGGCGTGGCCGAGCCCAGCAGCACCGGCACGGATTCCAGCTGCGCGCGGCGTACCGCGAGATCGCGGGCGTGGTAGCGGAAACCTTCATGCTGTTTGAAGGAGAGGTCGTGTTCCTCGTCCACGATGATGAGGCCGGGCCGGGCCAGGGGCGCGAACACGGCGGAGCGCGTGCCGATGACGATGCCGGCGCGGCCGGAGCGCGCGGCGCGCCAGGCGTCCAGGCGTTCGCGCTCATTGCGGCCGGAATGCAGCACGGCGATTTCCGTGAGGAAGCGGGCGTGGAAGCGCGCCACCGTCTGTGGCGCCAGGCCGATTTCCGGTACCAGCACCAGGGCCTGCTCACCGCGGGCCAGCACTTCGGCGATGGCCTGCAGATAGACCTCGGTCTTGCCCGAGCCGGTGACGCCGAAGAGCAGGAAGGGCTGGAAGCGGCCGGCGCTCTCGCCCAGGGCAGTCACAGCAGCCTTTTGCTCGGCATTCAGGGACAGCGGCGGTTCCCGCAGACCGCTGGCGGCGGTTTCCCGGGCCGGCGGGGCGATCTGCAGGCACTCCACCAGCTGCTTTTTTTCCAGGGCCAGCAGGGTAGGGCGCTCTATCCCCAGGCTGTTGAGCAAGGGCGGGATCATGCCGTCCGGATGCTCGCGCAGGGTCTGCAGGGCGGCGACCTGTTTGGGCGCGCGCTTGATGGGGCCGTCCAGGGGAAACAGCTGCCCCAGGCGGGTGGTCTTCCAGCGTATCTGGCCGGGCGCAGCCAGGGGCTCGCCCTGGCGCAGCAGCACCGGCAACGCCGTGTCGAAGACCTCGCCCACGGGGTGCTGGTAGTAGTCGGCGGCCCAGAGGCAGAGCTGGAACAGGCTGTCGGGCAGCACCGGCTCGGTATCAATGGCCTCTACGGCGGTACGCAGCTTGTCCTCGGGGACCTCGGTCTCTTCGCTGATGCCCAGGCAGATGCCGATCAGCTCCTGCTGGCCGCGCCCGAAAGGCACGCGCAGGCGCGCCCCGGCGGGCGGGGGCTGGATCTTGGCGGGCAGGATGTAGTCGAAGGTCTGGCGCAGCGGGGAGGGCAGGGCCAGTTGCAGATAGCGCCGGGTCATGGCGGCAGAGCTTATCGCCTGGCCCCGGCCATGGGCTAGCGGGGGGCTTGGTCAGTTTTCCGCCTTCTGCTAGGATGCGCGCCCTTGTTGTGCCTGGCTCCGGCGAAGCGACTGTCGGGGTGGGCCAAGAGAGTGAACGCATTGTTCCTGCTAGATGCGCGGTTTGCAGCATGAAAACCGGCTGACGCAGGGGGGCAATGCATCATTGACCCATTCTCTGGAGAAAACCATGAAAGCCGGTATCCACCCGAAGTACGAAGACATCACCGCTACCTGCTCCTGCGGTAACGTGATCAAGACCCGCTCCACCCTGGCCAAGGACATCCACCTGGACGTCTGCAGCGCCTGCCACCCGTTCTACACGGGCACGCAGAAGGTGCTGGACACGGGCGGTCGTATCGACAAGTTCAAGCAGCGCTTCGGCGCCCGCTCTTTCAAGAAGGCCTGATAGGCGCTTCGCGAAAGCAAAAAAGCCCGGCATTGCCGGGCTTTTTTATTGGGGCTTAATTAATTTCGTGTCTTTGCTTTTTTCAGCGCCGCTAAAGACGCTGGGCCCCGGCTTTCGCCGGGGCGACAGTTGGGTTATTAGCGCTGATAGTGGAGTCGCCACTCATGCGGCTTCGAATAGTGACTCCGGTAGCACAGGCCGGAGCCCCCCGCAGGGGTCAACTTTTCTTTCCCCTGTTTCTTTTTTTATTCGGCCTGCGGCCTCACCCTTCGGGCCGTCGGCAGAGCCGACGTTCACCTCGCTGCGCGAGGATGTGAGAAAAAAGAAATAGGGCCCCGCGGGAGGCGCACCGCCCTGAGGAATTAACAACGGGAGCAGCCCAGTCGGAGCACTTCACCGTTGGTCGAGATTGGGCCCGAATCCCCGCACTCCCGGGCAGCGCAAAAGCAAAGCCCAGCGCGCGCAAACAGGGTTGGAGAAAAGAAAGCCCACAGGCTCAGCAATGGCAAAGGCCTGCTGGATGTCAGCAAGATCCCCGCCTGCGCGGGGATGACGTCCACTTCGAGGTCGGTGATGGCTTGGAGGCTGCTAAAGGCGCTGGGCCCCGGCCTTCGCCGGGGCGACAGTGGCTCTGGAGACGGTTGTTAAGAGGCGGGCAGTACGTTCCCTTGCCAGCCTGCGCTCATCACCAATCTCTGCGCATCAGAAAATATCTTCCGGCGCCACCTGCGGCGTGGCACCCGCTTCACCCGCTCCCTGGCTTTCCGGCAGCGTCGACATTTTTTCCGCCTGCATCCACTCGGTGTAACCGCGCGGATCTTCTTCCGTGGTGCGCTGTCCCGTATCCAGGTTGAGTCGTACCGAGCTCAGGCCCATGGGCGCCGACGGGTAATACTCGGCAACACCGCTCAAAGCCGGTCCCATGAAAGCATTCCACAGCGGCAGCGCCGCATAACCGCCGAATTCCACGCGACCCAGCGTCTGCGGCTGGTCGAAGCCCAGCCAGGCCACGGCCACCAGCTTGCCGCCGAAGCCGGCGAACCAGGCATCCTTGGCATCGTTGGTGGTGCCGGTCTTGCCGGCGAGATCGCTGCGGCCCAGTGACAGTGCCGCGCGGCCGGTGCCGCGTATCACCACGTCGCGCAGGATGGACTGCATCTGGAAAGCCGTGCGTGCACTCATGATGCGCGGTGCGGCCGGATAATTCGGCGTGAATGCCGGGGTCGCGGGCGGCGCTTCGGTGGTGGCGACATTCTCGCCTTCACCGGTGATTTCCGCGGGCGCCGGATCAGCGATCGGTGCCGCTTCGCACTGGCGGCAGACACGTTGCGGATTGGCCTTGAACAGCACCTTGCCGCTCTTGTCGACAATGCGGTCTATGAACCAGGGCGTGACATGCAGGCCGCCGTTGGCGATGGCGGCGTAGCCGGCGGCCATCTGCACCGGCAGCACTTCAGCGGCACCCAGGGACAGCGTCAGGTTCTGCGGCAGCTTGCTGCGCGGGAAACCGAAACGCGAAATGTAGTTGCGCGCATTGTCCACGCCCACCGCCTGCAAGAGGCGTATGGACACCAGGTTGCGTGACATGTAGAGCGCCCGGCGCAGCGTGATGGGGCCCAGGAATTCGCCGTCGGAATTGCCGGGCTGCCACAGCGAGGCACCTTCACCGAAAGTGATGGGCGAGTCGTTGATGAGGCTGGCCGGCGTATAGCCGTTTTCCAGCGCCGCGGAATACACGAAAGGCTTGAGCGTGGAACCGGCCTGGCGCCAGCCCTGCAGGGAGCGGTTGAATTTGCTTTCGGTGTAGTCGAAACCGCCGACCACGGCTTCGATGGCGCCGCTGTCCTGGTCCAGCGCGATCAGCTGGCCCTGCACGGCGGGCACCTGCAGCAGCTCCCACTCGCCATCCTTGCGCTGGCGCACGCGGATGATGTCGCCGACTTTCACGATGTCCGCGGCTTGCTTGGGTGCGGGACCTATGCGGTTGACGTTCACATAGGGCCGGGCCCAGCTCATGCCGTCCCAGTTGATGACCAGGGGGCTGCCATTCTTGAGCACGGCTTCGATCTGCTTTTCCTTGAGGCCGGTGACCTGGGCGGGTAGCAGGCCGCCGACGGGGTAGAGGCCGTCCAGGCTGCTGGCCTTGACCGGACCGCGCCAGCCATGGCGGCGGTCATAGGCCAGCAGGCCTTCGATGACGGCCTGGGAGGCGGCGTTCTGGCGGCTGGCGCTGACCGTGGTGTAGACCTTCCAGCCCGAGCTGTAGATGCCTTCGCCGTATTGCTGCACCAGGGTGTCACGCACCATCTCGGCCAGGTAGGGGCCGTTGACGTCGGCAAAGGTGGCGCGGAAGTTCAGGCCGACCGGGGCCTTGATGGCACGATCATGCTCTGCCTGGCTGATGTAACCCAGGTCCAGCATGCGGCCGATGATCCAGTCGCGGCGTATCAGGGCGCGCTTGGGGTTGTTGACCGGGTTGAAGGCCGAAGGCGCCTTCGGCAGGCCCGCGATCATGGCGATTTCCGGCAGGGTCAACTCATTGATTTTCTTGCCGTAATAGACCTGGGCGGCAGCGCCTATGCCATAGGCCCGGTGGCCCAGGAAGATCTTGTTCACATAGAGGGTCATGATCTCCTGCTTGGAGAGGGAGTCCTCGATGCGCTTGGCCAGCAGGATTTCCGTGAACTTGCGGCTGAAGGTGCGCTCCTGGCTCAGGAAGTAGTTCTTGGCCACCTGCATGGTGATGGTGGAGCCGCCGGACTGTATGGAGCCGGTACGCAGGATGTCGACGAAGGCGCGCGCCAGGCCCTTGGTGTTGATGCCCTCGTGCTCGAAGAACTGGTCGTCCTCGGCGGCCAGTATGGCCTTGATATAGAGAGGGGGGATCTGCTCATAGGTCAGCGGGGTGGTGTGCTTCTCCCCGAACTCGGCCACCAGGCGGTTGTCACGGCTCAAAACCTGGAGGGGGGTCTCGAATTTGACCTCTTTCAGGGTTTCCACGTCCGGCAGTTGGGGAGCCAGGTAGAGGTAGAGGCCGGCGAGAATGAGCAGCACACCACAAAACGGAAAAGCCAGAATTGCCAGGAGCCGCTCTCGGTGGCCTACTTCTTTCATGATTTTCATTGAATATCAGCTACTTGCGTGCGGTTGTAGTCGAAGAGTGTGAAGGCCGGCTCATTATAAGCGGAAGGGACTCTTGTACAGCAATTGCGCTCGTGATAAGACTAGTATTTAATGTACTTGTACATAAATGTGACGTAAGTCCACATTTTCCATAGAAAAAATAAAAGGGAACCGAATCGTGCTGCCCTTCCTTCGGAAAAAGAACTCTGCCTTGCTCGGGCTGGACATCAGCTCCACCTCGGTCAAGCTGCTTGAGCTGAGCCGGCAAGGGGACCGCTACCGCGTGGAGTCCTACGGAGTGGAGCCGTTGCCGCAGAATGCGGTGGTTGAGAAGAATATCAATGACGTGGAAGGGGTAGGCGAGGCCATCAAGAAGCTGCTCGGCCGTGCCAAACCTTCCGCGCGCGCGGCAGCCGTGGCCGTGGCCGGCTCCGCGGTGATCACCAAGATCATCGAAATGGACGCCGACCTTTCCGACGACGAGCGCGAGTCGCAGATCCGTCTGGAAGCCGACCAGTACATTCCCTATCCCATGGAAGAAGTCAGCATCGACTTCGAAGTGGTGGAGCCGCTGGAGAACAATCCGGCCCGCGTCAACGTGCTGCTGGCGGCCTCCCGCAATGAAAACGTCGAGCTGCGTGTGGACGCGCTCGAGATCGGCGGCCTGGGGGCCAAGATCGTGGACGTGGAAGCCTATGCCATGGAGCGTGCCTTCACGCTCATCGGCGACTCCATCTCCAGCGG
>DASUXS010000122.1:0-3125 GCA_036377855.1 Moraxellaceae bacterium | reverse complement strand
GCCTTTTGACGCATATAGCTGCGCAGGCGGTTCAGGCGCGACAGCTTCTGCAGCTGCAGGCGGTAGAGCTCGGTGTTGATGCGCACCTGGGCTTCGCTGAGGCGGCTGTCCACCTGGCTGAGCAGGGCGGTGACCTCCTGGGTCTTGCACTGCGGATTGCGGCCGGAGAACTGCTGCCAGAAATTCTGGAAGAGCGGGGTGTTGAGGGACTCGAGCAGGGCCTTGTTGACGTAGTCGACATGGTTCATGGCCAGGCTGCGGCAGTCGTTGTCGATCTCGCTGATGGCCAGCAGGTGCTGCTCCAGGGTTTCGCCGCGCAGGGCCGCGCTCATGCGCGCCGGATTGCGCACATAGAAGTACATGCCCCAGAAACCGCTGGCGACCACGGCCAGGGTGAGGGCATAGGCCAGGGTGTGCACATTCCAGCCGAATTCGAAGCCGGTATGCAGGGTGGCGACGAGGATGAGGGCGCTGCCCAGGTAGATGTGGGCGGAGAGCCAGCCCTGCACGGTGCCCAGGCTGGAGCGGTAGCTGCGTTTGCGTATGCCGTAGGCCAGCAGGAGCAGGATGATGAGGGCGCCGACGGTGCCCAGCGTATAGCCCAGCCAGGTGCCGCCATTGGGCTTGATGGCCGGCTGGTGCCAGAGATAGGCGACCAGGCTGAGCAGGAGCAGCAGCAGTGTCAGCTTGAGATAGCGATAGTGCTGATAGGAAAGTAGCGACGGCTGCTTCATGTTGTTCTTGCCAGGTCCTAGGGGTGCTGCAATGGCCAACCAGGCAGACACCGCCGTCTATGATGGGACTGGCAGAAGAAGAGGATGTTGCTGGGCCCCTTCCGTGACGGCCTGGCGCAGCGCCTGAATCGGCGCCCTCGTGAAGACGCCTCCAGATGATAGGCGATTTCAGCGAAATTCCAGCCCCCCGATTACAGGGGCAAAGTCGCCTGGCACGTGCAGGCCATGGACAGATGCCGGAAAAATGGTGGGCCCGGAGGGACTCGAACCCTCGACCAAAGGATTATGAGTCCTCTGCTCTAACCGACTGAGCTACAGGCCCCGGTTCTGGCTGTCCGGAAGCGAGGCGCGAGTATAGCGAAAAGCGCGCCGACAAAAACCCCGGGAAGGCCCCGGGGTTTTGTGTTTTTAGTGGGCCGGGTCGCGCGGGCCGCTGAGATGGGGATGCGAGTGGCTGCTGATCTTGTCCACCCAGGCCATGACCAGGGCGGAAAGCAGGAAGGCGGTGTGGATGATGACCTGCCACATGATCGTGCTTTCGGCCTTGTTGTCGGCCTCGATGAAGGTCTTGAGCAGGTGTATGGAGGAGATGCTGATCAGCGCCATGGCCAGCTTCACCTTGAGCAGGCCGGCATTCACATGGTCCAGCCACTCCGGCTCGTCGGGATGGCCTTCGATGCCCAGGCGCGACACGAAGGTCTCGTAGCCGCCGATGATGACCATGATGAGCAGGTTGGACACCATGACCACGTCGATGAGGCTGAGCACCGTGAGCATGACCGTGGTTTCGGTGAAGTCGCCGACGTGCATGACCAGGTGCCAGACTTCCTTGAGGAAGAGCACGGCATACACCGCCTGCGCCACGATCAGGCCCAGATAGAGCGGCAGCTGCAGCCAGCGGCTGGTGAAGATGATGGTGGACAGCACGTTGCTGCCGGAGGGGGCGCGGTTGCTCATGTGACGGGTTTCCGTGGGTTCAGGCCGGAGGGATTTTCTCCGAAAAAAAAGCCCCGGCAAGGGGCTTTTTTGTTACGTCTGCCGCAATGCTGCCTTACTCGTTGTCGAGGAAGGAGCGCAGGTGCTCGGAGCGCGAGGGGTGGCGCAGCTTGCGCAGGGCCTTGGCTTCGATCTGGCGGATGCGCTCACGGGTCACGTCGAACTGCTTGCCCACTTCTTCCAGGGTGTGGTCGGTGTTCATGTCGATGCCGAAGCGCATGCGCAGCACCTTGGCTTCGCGCTGGGTCAGGTTGGCCAGCACTTCGCGGGTGGCTTCGCGCAGGCCTTCCGCGGTGGCGGAATCGATCGGGGACTCCATGGTGGTGTCCTCGATGAAGTCGCCAAGATGGGAGTCTTCATCATCACCGATGGGCGTTTCCATCGAGATGGGCTCCTTGGCGATCTTCAGCACCTTGCGCACCTTGTCTTCCGGCATGTCCAGGCGCTTGCCCAGCTCTTCCGGCGTAGGCTCGCGACCCATTTCCTGCAGCATCTGGCGCGATACGCGATTGAGCTTGTTGATGGTCTCGATCATGTGCACGGGAATACGGATGGTACGGGCCTGGTCGGCGATGGAGCGCGTGATGGCCTGGCGTATCCACCAGGTGGCGTAGGTCGAGAACTTGTAGCCGCGGCGGTATTCGAATTTGTCCACGGCCTTCATCAGGCCGATATTGCCTTCCTGGATGAGGTCCAGGAACTGCAGGCCGCGGTTGGTGTACTTCTTGGCGATGGAGATCACCAGGCGCAGGTTGGCCTCCACCATTTCCTTCTTGGCGCGGCGGGCCTTGGCCTCGCCTATGGACATGCGGCGGTTGATTTCCTTGATGTCGGCGATGGAGAGGCCGACTTCCTCTTCGATGGCCAGCAGGCGCTTCTGCGCGCGCAGCACGTCGTCGCGGTAGGCTTCCAGGTTCTTGGCCACGGGCTTCTTGGAATTGATCTGGGTGTCGATCCACTCCAGATTGGTTTCATTGCCGGGGAAGGCTTCGATGAAGTGCTTGCGGTCCATGCGCGCACGCTTGACGCAGGCGGCCATGACGGCGCGTTCCTGGGCGCGGATTTCGTCCAGCACGCTGCGGATCTGCGTGGTGAGGCCATCGAAGAGGCGCGGCGTGAGCTTGAAGATGGTGAACTGTTCCGCCAGTTCTTCCATGTTCTTGGCCACGGCCTTGCCTTCGGGGCCGTACTTCTTCAGCGCGGCCTGGGTTTTCTGGTAAAGCTTCTTCAGCGAGTTGAAACGCTCGGCAGCGAGCACGGGATCGAGGCCGGAATCACCTTCCTCGTCCTCGTCGTCACCGTCGCTTTCTTCCTCTTCGCTTTCTTCGGCAGCGGCGGCTTTGGCGCCGGCTTTGCCTTTGTTGCCGAGGGTGGCCAGGGCGGTTTCGTCGTCGA
>DASUXS010000121.1:0-10178 GCA_036377855.1 Moraxellaceae bacterium | reverse complement strand
GCATGGCCCTGCGCGATGCCCGCGCCCGCGGCGAAAACATCTGAGCCGCGCCATGCGCATCACCACCCTGCGGGATCATCCGGAATGGATTGCCAGGCTGGCGGCGCTGCATCTGCCGCAATGGCAGGCCGCGCATCCGGGCTGGACTGCCGTGGAATGGGAACAGGAATTCCAGCGCCATCTCGGCCTTTTTCCCTGCACCGTGCTGGCGCTGGACAACAGCGGCGAACTGCTGGGCTCCGCCAGCCTGGTGGCAGACGACATGAATGGCGCGACTGCGTTGACGCCCTGGCTGGCCAATGTCCTGGTCCTGCCCGCCGCGCGCGGCAGCGGTATCGGCGGCAAGCTGATCACCGCCATAGAAACCACGGCCACTGTCCAGGGTTTCAGGCATCTGCATCTTTTCACCGAAGACCAGCAGGCTTTCTACCAGCGCCGTGGCTGGCAGCTGCTGCAGCATCGTGATTTTGAAGGCAAGGACGTGAGCGTGATGCGTAAAGCATTGCAGAATGAACACAGTGCAAAAAGGTTTTGACCCATGCCACTCGCCAAGCTGCTGAAAGGTCTGCTGATCGCTGTCGGCTTGGCCTTTGCGGCAGTCATCGGCATTTATGTCCTGCTGCTGGTTGTTAACCTGCATGACGAGCCAGCCTCTGGCCTGGTCAAATCCCTGCAGGCGGAAACCGCCCGGGAAACACCGGTAGCCGACAAGGAAAATGCCTGGGTCTATGTCATGGGATTCAACACCGCCCGGCATGAAGCACCGGACGATGCTGGGGCGCTGCGTGCCGCCTGGATGCGGCAGTCATTGCGCAGCATCGAGGCCCTGGATACGGACAAAGATCCCGGTGCAGAAACCCCGGCGCTATTTCCGGCGGCAGGCCCCGACAGCGAGCTGCTCAATGCCTGTTCCCGGTCCGATACGGACTGCCTGCTGGCCATCAATGCCAGTCCTGCGGCATGGGGTGAGTTGCTGGCCAAGAATCGCTGGATCATCCAGCGTTATGAAGCCCTGCTGGAGCATGGGGCCTGGCAGGAAGCGTCCCCCTACGATGTGCTGGCACCCCTGCCCCCGCTGGCCGATGTATTCAACGCCCAAAAGCTCTATTGCCTGCAGGCCATCTCAGCCGCATTCCCCAGCAGCGGCATCAGCGAGATTTTTGCGCGGGACGCGCGGTTCTGGATGATGGTCTCCCTGCATAGCGACACGCTTCTCACCAGGATGATCGCGACCAAGGCACTGGAACGAAACCTGCGTTTTCTCAATTTGGTGGCCAGAAGCCATGTGGACATCCAAGCGGAAACCGTTCGTCCCGGAATATGGAAAATGCCGCTGACGCCGTCTTACTTCTCCATGCGCCATGTTCTGAAAGGTGAATGGCGGTTTGCAGACAGGTTGTCGTGGCAGATGAAGGCAGGGGACGAAGGCTTGCAATTGACGGACGACTGGGGCGACCGAGATTGGACTAGCTACTCTCTGAGCTTTCTGCAACGCCCGTTGCTGCAACCTCAATACAGCAGCAACCAACAAGCGGAACTGCTGATGCAGCTGGCGAACATCCTCGATGCCAGCCAGGAAAACTACGCTGACGTCATGGCGGAGGCAAAAGCCCTGGAAAGCGCCAAGCTCAAGCAAATGTATGCACCACGTCTCTACAACATCGCCCTGCCGATGGCACCCCATGACCGCGAGCCGCAGTTCTACAGCTACGGCGCAAGAGTGCTGGACATCGAAGGCATACGGCGCGGAGTCATTGCCATCATCGACCTGCGCCAGGCAGGTACACGACCGGCAAATATCGGCACTGCACTAGCGGCCCATCCGCTGATTACCAGCTACAAGAACGGCCGCTACCACTGGGATGCAGAGCACGGTGTGCTGGTTTTCCAGGGCATGGCGGAAGATGCCAAGAAGACATACGAGCTGGTGTACTGACCTTACTCCGCATAACCCGGATTCTTCCGGTCCAGCTTGCGCAGCAGGCCCGGCCAGGCCAGGGCGCCGCCCATGCCGCGCAGCACGGCCATGGCCATCATCTTGTTCTCTTCCTGCACTTTTTCCTGCACGCGTATGAGCTCGCCGCCGCCGGCCTGGGCGCGGACCTGGATCATGCAGGCGGCTTCGAAGAGATACATGGAGAGGAAGGCATCGGCGGGCGTGCCGCCCACCGTCAGCAAGCCGTGGTTGCGCAGCATGAAGAAGGTCTTGTCGCCCAGGTCCTGCACCAGGCGCGGTTTTTCATCGTCGCGCAGGGCTATGCCTTCGTAGTCGTGGTAGGACAGCGAAGACAGCACGATGGAGGACTGCTGGGAAATCGGCAGCAGGCCTTCTTTCTGCGCCGACACCGCGACGCCGTTCAGCGAATGCGTATGCATCACGCACATGGCGTCTTCACGCGCGGCATGGATGGCGCTGTGTATGGTGAAGCCGGCGGGATTGACGGGGTAGTCGGAGTCCATCACCTTCTGGCCCTGCAGGTCGATCTTCACCAGCGAGGACGCGGTGATTTCATCGAACATCATGCCGTAGGGATTGATGAGGAAATGGTGCTCGGGACCGGGGATGCGCGCGGAGATATGCGTGAAGATGAGATCGTCCCAGCCATACAGCGCCACCAGGCGGTAGGCGGCGGCGAGATTGACGCGGGCTTCCCATTCCTGCGCGGAGACTTGGCTTTTCACGTTGTTCATGCGGGAGCTCCTGTGTTCAGGGGGCACTCTTCTTGAGTGTCTTGTTGCGGAAAAAGGCCCAGGCGTAATCGCTGGTTTCAAACGCGGAACTTTGCAGGCCCACCACGCGCAGGTACATGCTGCGGTAGCGGTGTTCCAGGCTGGGCTCGACATGGCCGCCGTTTTCCACCTCCACCAGGGTCACCGGCGATGCGTCGGGGCTGCTGCCGAAGTAAAACACTTTGGCGCGGGTCATGTCGTTGCGGAACTGTGGCGGCATTTCCTTCACCTGGGCCTGGCGCGCATCCAGCTGCTTGGCGGCGGCCCAGGTGGAGAACACCGTGGGCAGCGGCATCACGCCGCCGCGCGCGCTGCTGCGGCCGAATTTCACCTGGCCGCCGCGCCAGGGCACCAGCGGATCGGCATCGCCATTGATGATGAGGGCCGCGACATGGGGCGGCGGCGTTTCCGGACACAGTGAATCCGCCGCCATGCTGCCGGAAACCGAGGCAAAGGCCGCCAGTTCCGGCATCTGCAGCGCCAGGCGGAAGGCCATCATGCCGCCATTGCTCATGCCGATGGCATAGATGCGCTCGGGATCGGCTTTGCCTTCACTCACCAGTTTCTTCACCAGGGCACGCACCACGACCACATCGTCAGTGCGCGGATTGTTGACGGCATCCTTGCGGCAATCGTTCCAGCCCTGCTCGTCATCGGCGCCCTTGGCGCCATCGATGGCGGCGACAAGCAGGTCTTCCTTTTGCGCCAGCTCCACCCAGCCCGCCAGCGGCGACGGTGACAGTCGTTTCAGGCCCAGGGCCTGGCCGGCGCTGCCGCCATGGCCATGCAGCACCAGCACCAGGGGGCGCGGTGTCTTGCGCGGCGTGGCGGCCTCCGCCAGCACGGCACTGCGCCAGCCATTGGGGGTGGAGAAAGTGAGTTCGCGGGTGTCGGCCGCAGCCGGCAATGCCCAAGTGCAGGCCCAGGTGCAGACCCAGGCCAGCAGGCAGGCGAAGAAGAGACCGCGACGATGGAGAAATCCTTTTTCCATGATGTCCTGCGGCCCGGCTCGGCAATAAGCGGCCGGGCTATAAAAATCCGGGCAAAAAAATGGTGCCCGAGGGGGCACCATTTTTCAGAAATCGCCGCGGATCACAAGCCGCTATCAGACGGCCTGCCGGGCATTGCGGTCCAGCAGGTCACTGATGGTCGACCAGAGGCCGCGCGGCAGGTCATGGCCCATGCCGGGAATGATCTGCAGGCGGGCGCCCTTGATGGCCTTGGCGACGGCGCGGCCGCAGGCCGGCCGCACCAGCGGATCGCGGTCGCCATGGATGACCACGGTGGGCACGCGGATCTTGCTGGACCAGGGCTTGAGGCTGCCCGAGCTCAGCACCGCCATGAACTGGCGCTTCACGCCGGCCGGATGGTAGCTGCGCGCGATCAGGCGACGAGCAAAGGCTTCGCGCGTTTCACGCGGTTCCGGATAGGCCGGGCTGCCGATGATGCTGAAGAGCTTGACGCTGTGCGCCACCAGTTCGGCTTCGGAAGCGCCCTTGCCCGGGCCCTTCATCAGCGGCGCGATGGCGGCCGGCTTGGGCGGCGGCAGGAAGGGCTGGTTGGTGCTGGAGAAAATCACCGCCAGCGACTGCACGCGCTGCGGATATTTGCCGGCCAGGATCTGCGCGATCATGCCGCCCATGCTGGCACCGGCCACATGCGCTTTTTCAATGCCGAGATGGTCGAGCAAGCCGACGGCATCGCGGGCCATGTCGTAAAGCGTGTAGGGGGCAGGACTGCGCAGGCCCAGGGAAAAGCGCGCCATGCGCACCAGGTCGTGCATGTCGCTGCTGCGCAGCTTCACCTTGCTGGACAGGCCGATGTCGCGGTTGTCGAAACGGATGACGCGGTAACCCTTGCGCACCAGCATTTCGCAGAACTCTTCGGGCCACAGCAGCATCTGCGCGGACAGGCCCATGATCAGCAGCAGGGGCGGCGCTTTTTCATCGCCCCAGTCTTCGTAGCAGATGTCGATGTCGCCGCTGTCATGGTGCACGCGCGCCATGCCGGAACGGACGGGAATGTCATTGAACTGGGGCGCGATGGCCTGGGATGAGGTCATGGATAACTCCGGGGCCGCCACCCCCACACAAAAAAGGCGTGAACGGATGGTAGCCAAAAGCCGGCGCCACAGGCAGTTCAGGCCCGGGACAAGCTTCTGTCATTCCAGGCCATCAGGGGCGTTTCGTGACGGCAGCCGTCCAGGGCGGCACCCAGCCACCCACGCGTTTTTCCAGTTCCAGGGCACAGGCAATGCCCAGGTGGTCCTGGTCCTGCGCCGCCACCACCTGCACACCCAGCGGCAGGCCCTGCGGGTTCAGGCCCATGGGTACCGACGTCGCCGGCACCTGCAGGGCATTGAAGATGGCGCAACGCGTCCAGTTGAAAGGCGGGAACAAGGCCTTGCCGTGGCGGGGCGCCACTTCCGGATAGGGCAGTGTCACCAGCACGCCGTCATCGCGCAGCGTGTCTTCCAGCTGCTTTTTCAGGTCGGCGCCCAGGGCCGCGTATTTTCGCGTGCGGCCCGGCGTCAGCTCGGGCAGGCGCTCCAGCAGGGCCAGCAGCACCAGGGGCAAGGTATGCGGCGACCGGTCCCAGGCCAGCTGCCAGAGTTCGCCCAGGGCACGCAGGGGATTGCGCGTGCCGAACATCATTTCGCCGAAGCTGGGGCCGCCGCCCTGGGCCAGCAGCGCGGACCAGATATCGAAACCTTTGGCCAGCAGCGGCAGGTCCACCGTCTCCACGCGCGCGCCGGCTTTTTTCAGCTCGGCCACGGCGCGGGCCTGCGCCGCCAGCAATTCCGCGCTAGCCCGCGGACCACGGTCCGGTGCCAGCGTGAACACACGCAGGCGGCTGATGTCGACTTGCGCCACCGGTTTCAGGCGCGCGGCCCGGTCGCCGGCCAGCACGCGCAGCAGCGGCTCCATATCTTCCGCGCGACGGCATAGCGGCCCGGTGGACAGGAAATTGTGCAAAGGCGCGCCCGGTGCCGGCACCGGATACTGGCCTGCATTGGGCACCAGGCCAGGCGAGCCCTTGTGGCCGAACACGCCGTTGAAAAAAGCCGGCATGCGTATGGAGCCGCCGACATCCGAGCCCAGCCCGAAAGGCGAGGCGCCGGCCCCTATGATGGCGCCCTCGCCACCGGAGGAGCCGCCCACCGTGCGCTCGGCGTCGTAGGGATTGTGGCTGCGGCCGTAGACGTCGTTATAGCTCTCCATCCACATGCAGAGCTCGGAGGTGTTGGTGACACCGAGGGGAATGGCACCGGCTTCACGCAGCCGCGCCACGGCCGGCGCATCACGGTGGTTGACGAGGTCCTTGCGCGCCACCAGGCCCGAGGCCTGCGGCGTGCCGTCCAGCTCGAAACTTTCCTTGATGGTGCAGGGCACGCCCAGGAAGGGCGGCAGCCGGTCCACGGCGTTCTTTTCGCGGGCCTCGGCCAGGCGTTCATCGGCATAGGAGGCTTCGGCACGGGCCTCTTCGAAACGCGGACAGACCACCGCGTTCAGGCGCGGATTGACGCGCTGCATCTGTTCGATATGCACTTCCACCACGGCACGCGCCGTGGTGCGGCCTTCGCGTATGGCGGCGGCGAGGCCGGTGGCTGAATCCTTGAGCATGACGTCCCCTGTTGCCCGCCCCACTCCCGACTCCGTGTCTGGCGGGGCGACGGCTTTTCCCCGATTCTGCCCGAGCCCCGCCCGGGAAAAAAAGCCACTGCGTAAAAACGCGCAGCCCGTCACAACGCCATACCCGCACGCGGCGCAGGTGGATAGCCCGGCCGCCATGGCCGATAATCCCCCCACGCCAGCCACGCCAGCCCTGATTCCGATGTCCACCTCTCCCCTGCGCATCCCTTTGGTCGACGCCATCGAGGACTTGCTGCCGCAAACCCAGTGCGGCAAATGCAAGACCCCGGGTTGCCGGCCCTATGCCGAGGAGATTGCGGCGGGCGCCCCGCATAACCGCTGCGTGCCCGGCGGTGCCGACACCATTGCCGAACTGGCCGCGCTGCTGGACCGCCCCGTGCTGGCGCTGGACCCCGACTATGGCGTGGAGCCCGTCACGCGGCGCGTGGCCTTCATACGCGAAGCCGAATGCATAGGCTGCACCAAATGCCTGCAGGCCTGCCCGGTGGATGCCATCACCGGCGCCGCCAAGCTCATGCACACCATCATCATCGACGAATGCACGGGCTGCGATCTGTGCATACCGCCCTGCCCCGTGGACTGCATAGAAATCCACGACCTGCCCAAGGTCACCGACCCCGAAGCCAGGCGCGCTTTTGCCGCGCATAACCGCCAGCGCTTCGAAGCCCGTAATGCACGACTGACCCGCGAAGCCGCGGAAAAAACGGCGCCGCCGCCGGTGGTCGCGGCCACCACGGAAGCTCCTGCTCCCGCCGGCGACAAATCCCGGGTCATCGCCGCCGCGCTGGCGCGCAGCAACCTGAAAAAGGCGGAGCGCAAGCTCGCCAGCGGCCGGGAAAACGGTGAAGATGTGACGGCTCTGGAAGCGGAAGTGGCGCGCCTGCAGGATGAAGTGGCGCGTCTTTCCTGATACGCCCGATATTCCTGATCTCACTGCTGCACCGCCACGCGAGGGATGCGTCATGACGGCTTTGCGTTCTCTGCTTTTCTTCTGTGTTCTTTTGCTCACGGCCAACGCTTTTGCCGCCGGCCTCAGCGGCAGCCTTACAGGCGCCTGGAAAGGCGAGCTGATGGGCCAGCCGCTGTCGCTGACGCTGGGCGCCAATGGCCAGGGCATGCTGGACGATGCCCCCATCCGCTACCAGGTCATGGGCAATACGCTGGTGATAGACGACGACGGCGAGGTGAATGCCTACCAGTTCCGCCAGCAGGGCGACACGCTGGTGGTCACCGGGGCCGACCTGCCGGGCCCGGTGACTTTACGTCGCGGTGCTGCCGCAAGCGCAAAGCGCGAAACCAGAACAGCGGCAGCGGCCAAAGCCGGCGGTGCTGGCGGTACGCGCCAGGAGCTGGTGGGCAAATGGTGCAAGGCTTCGACCTTCCTGGCCAATAACGGCGGCGGCTCGCAACGTTCCGCCTGTTTTGAACTGCGCGCCGACGGCAGCTATGTCTACGGCAGCGAAAGCAGCATGGACGCCAGCAGCAGCGGCATGTGGGGCGGTACCACCTCCTCCGGCAACGACAGCGGTCGCTGGACCGCCACCGCCAGCAGCATCACCGCGCAATCTGCCAGCGGACAAAGTGCGACCTACCAGCTGGAAAAGCGCAACCATCCCAAGAACCGCGATCCCATGATCTGCCTGGATGGCGAGTGTTATGTGACCTACTGGCAGAAAAAGCCCTGGTAAGCGGAAGCGAAGGCAGCAAGGAAAAACTCAGTCCGTGCTGCGCTCCAGGAAAGGCAGCACCGCGGCCAGGAAGGCCTGGGGCATTTCCGCGAAGGGCATATGCCCGCAAGGCAGGATGATGCAGTTGGCGCCGGGAATCAGCGCGGCGGCGCGACGACTGTCGCTGGCCGGGATCAGGGGATCGCGACGTCCGCCTATGACCAGCGTATGCGCCCGTATCTTGCCGGCCTGGTCGCGCAGGTCATGTTCCGGTGCAATGAAACTGCGCCACAAAGCCGCATTCACCGCCACCGCGTCCGGGCTGCGCTGTTCATAGCGGGCACGCTGGCGTATGGCTTTGGTGGTTTCGTTGCGCTGGGAAAGATACAGCCAGGCCAGCGGCGCATTCAGCCAGCGCGTGACATATTCACGGCCTTTGAAATGGCAGAAATCGCGGGTGAAAAAAGTGTGCTGGCTGAAACCGCCGGGGGACACCAGCACCAGGGCCTGCACCCGATCCGGCTGGCGTATGGCGAGGCGTGCTGCGGCAAAACCACCCAGGGAATTACCGATGATGCGCAGGTCGCGCAGGTCCAGCGTCTCCACCAGCGCCTCCAGCAACTCCGCATATTGAACCGCGGTCACCTGGGCCGGCTGCGCCGGCGCCGGTGTCTGGCCATAGCCGGGCCAGCTGGGCCGCAACACACGGAAATGCGGCAGCAAGGCCGGGACTATGGCCTCGAAATCGCGGGGATCACCGGGATTGGCATGCAGCAGCAGGAGGGGCGGTCCGCTGCCCTGCTCATCCACATGCAGGGTGCCGCGGTCCGTCTGTATCAGAGGCATTTCCTTGTCTTCCCCCATTCCCGGTTCATCCCGCGGGAACACTTCATAGGCCGGCCCGCCAGGCAGCGGACAAAATTGCCGGGGCATCTTGCCTGATGACGCCGGGGTCAACCATGCCGGCCGTCAGGCTTTACAAATGACCTCACAAATTCCGCAGCCCACACAGATGGCGGCAGATAGCGATAGAATCCCCGCCATGTCCGATACGCGACCCCTGTCATGAATCCCGCCAAACGCCAGCAGATTTTCGCCCGCCTCCAGGCCGCCAATCCCAGCCCCACCACCGAACTGCACTACAGCACGCCCTTCGAGCTGCTGATTGCCGTCATCCTTTCCGCCCAGGCCACGGATGTGGGCGTGAACAAGGCCACGGCCAAACTCTATCCCAAGGCCAATACGCCGGAAAAAATCCTCAAGCTGGGCGTGGACGGGCTGAAGGAATACATAAAGACCATAGGCCTGTTCAACAGCAAGGCCGAGAACATCATCAAGACCTGCCGCATCCTCATCGAAGAACATGGCAGCCAGGTGCCGGAATCGCGCGAAGCGCTGGAGGCCCTGCCCGGTGTCGGCCGCAAGACCGCCAATGTGGTGCTGAACACCGCCTTCGGCCATCCCACCATCGCCGTGGACACGCACATCTTCCGCGTTTCCAACCGCACGAAGCTGGCGCCGGGCAAGGACGTGGTGGAAGTGGAAAGGAAGCTGGAGAAATTCACGCCGCCGGAATACAAGCAGGATGCCCATCACTGGCTGATCCTGCATGGGCGTTACACCTGCATCGCGCGCAAGCCGCGTTGCGGGAGCTGCATCATCGAGGATCTTTGCGAGTTCAAGGACAAGGTCTTCGACTAGGAAAGCCACCCAGGCCGGATCAGCCCCAAAGCCTCCTCTTGACCAGCAAAAGCACCAGAAGCGCTGTACCTTCGGCAACAAGGCAAGCCTGAAGCGCCCGAAACCGGGGGCGGAAAAGGGGGGCAGCGCCAGCCAGGGAAACCGCCATCGTGGCCTTTCGCCTTTATTCCCCAGCGTCCCGGAGCCGCGCCGGACACGCCCCAAGCCAGATTCCGCAGGCCATTCTCCGGCCTTTCAGCCGCCGGAACGACGACGAATGAATGCTTCAATGTCACCCGGCTGGCGCGCGCCGCGCTCAAGCCATTCCACCTGCCATTCAGTGATGCGCTCACCCCTTTCATGGATAAACTGAGCCGGCTCCGGCTCGTTGATCCACTCCCTCTGCCTGATCAATACCAACGGCTCCTCGGCCCCGGGAATATCCTGC
>DASUXS010000120.1:0-9357 GCA_036377855.1 Moraxellaceae bacterium | reverse complement strand
GTCGCCAAGCGGTAAGGCAGCGGGTTTTGATCCCGCCATGCGTTGGTTCGAATCCAGCCGCCCCTGCCACTTTTTACCAAGCTTGAGGAAATCCCGAAGGGATTCTCAAGCACGCCAAGTCCGGCGCAGGTCCGTACTTGGCTCCCGCCAAAATGGCGATGCCATTTTGCGTGCGGCACTTTCAGTGCCGCCTCAGGTTCGACGCTGTTGTCAGTGCCCTTTTCCACTCTGACAGGCGCCGTAACACTGAGCGGGGTTGCGCGCATCCAGTTTTGATTTTTTACCCACAGCCAGCCGCCATCATGCCCAATCTGGTTCTCTTCACCGGTAACGCCAATCCCGAACTGGCCCGCAAGGTCGCCAGCCAGCTGCATATCGCCCTGGGCGATGCACATGTCGGCACGTTCTCCGATGGCGAGATCGCCATTGAGATCAACGACAATGTGCGCGGCAAGGATGTGTTCATCCTGCAATCCACCTGCAAGCCCACCAATGACAACCTCATGGAAATCATTGTGATGGCGGATGCGCTGCGCCGTGCCTCGGCCGGCCGCATCACTGCGGTGATCCCCTATTTCGGCTATGCCCGCCAGGACCGCCGCGTGCGTTCCGCGCGCGTGCCCATCACGGCCAAGATCGTGGCCGACATGCTGACCACGGTGGGCGTGGACCGCGTGCTCACGGTCGACCTGCATGCCGACCAGATCCAGGGTTTCTTCGACATTCCCGTGGACAATATCTACGCCTCACCGGTGCTGCTGGCCGACCTGGAAAAGCAGGGCTATGACAACCTCATGGTGGTCTCGCCCGACGTCGGCGGCGTGGTGCGTGCGCGTGCCGTGGCCAAGCAGTTCGACGATGCCGACCTCGCCATCATCGACAAGCGCCGTCCCAAGGCCAATGAATCCCAGGTGATGCACATCATCGGTGAAGTGAAAGGCCGTGACTGCGTCATCGTCGACGACATGGTCGACACCGCCGGCACCCTGTGCAAAGCCGCTGCCGCCCTGAAAGAACACGGCGCCCGCCGCGTCATGGCGTATTGCACCCATGCCGTGCTGTCCGGCCCGGCCATCAAGAATATCGCCAGCTCCGACCTCGACGAGCTGGTGGTGACGGACACCATTCCGCTCACCGATGAAGCGCGTGCCTGCGGCCGTATCCGCCAGGTGTCGCTGGCCGGCATGCTGGCCGAAACGGTTCGCCGTATAAATAACGAAGAATCCATTAGTGCAATGTTCGAGCTGCTTTAAGCAGCTCGAACATGCCATTCCGGCAAGGCTGTCCCGCCTTGCCGGAATATCGCAAACCCGGCACAGGTCCGGGTTTGCTCGCCGTGCAAATGTCGGTCATCCATGGCCGACACGCAGTTGTGGTAAGCACCACGACTGAAACGTGCCGCGCAATTCCGTGCGGCATCTGTAACCCCGCAAACGCCTGGTCGCAGGGCCTTGCGGTAAACCGGAGACACATCATGTCTGCTAGCTTCACGCTGAACGCGATTGCCCGGTCGGACGAAGGGAAAGGTGCGAGCCGCCGCCTTCGCCGTCTGGAAAACAAAGTCCCCGCCGTGATCTACGGTGGCGCCAACCCCGCCCAGTCCATCTCCCTGGAACTGCGCGAGCTGGTCAAGGCCCTGGAATCCGAAGCCTTCTACTCGCACGTGCTGACCGTGACCGTGGACGGCAAGCCCCAGCAGGCCGTGCTTAAGGCCCTGCAGCGTCATCCCGCCAAGGGCACCCCCATGCACGCTGACTTCCTGCGTGTCGACGCCACCCACAAGCTGGTCATGCGCGTGCCGGTTCACTACCTGAACCAGGACACCTGCGTGGGCGTGAAGCTGGAAGGCGGCGAGCTGGCCATCATGGCCAACGAACTGGAAATCTCCTGCCTGCCGGCCGACCTGCCGGAATACCTGGAAGTGGACCTGAAGGATGTGCACCTGGGCACCACCCTGCACATCTCCGACGTGAAGCTGCCCAAGGGCGTGGAAGTGCCGGCCCTGGCGCTGGGTCACGACCACGACCAGCCCATCGCCAACGTGCACAAGTCGCGCGTGGAAGCAGAAGAGCCCAAGGCTGCCGAGTAATATCGGCGCTGAGGCAAAAAAAGCGGGGCTATGGCCCCGCTTTTTCTTGGTGAATTCCCTCTCGTGTTAAGAGAGGGCTTGGTTGAGGTCTGCGGTCGGAACTAACGCCGTCCCTCATCCGCCCTGCGGGCACCTTCTCCCGGAGGGAGAAGGGCACAAAGCTCGTGAGACTTTTTATGAGCGGACTCAAACTCATCGTCGGCCTCGGCAACCCCGGGCCCGAATACGCCGCCACCCGGCACAATGCCGGCCAGTGGTTCGTGGAGGCGCTTGCCGACAAATACGGCATACGCCTGGTCAACGAACCCAAATACCACGGCTACAGCGGCCGCGGCAGCGTGCAGGGCCAGGACCTGCGCCTGCTCATCCCCACGACGTTCATGAACCTGTCCGGACAGTCCGTGGGCGCGCTGGCAACTTTTTTCAAAATCATGCCGGACGAAATCCTGGTCGCGCATGACGAGCTGGACCTGCCGCCCGGCACCGTGCGCCTGAAAACCGGCGGCGGCCATGGCGGCCACAACGGCCTGCGCGACACCATACGCGCCCTGGCCAACCACAACACTTTCCATCGCCTGCGTATCGGCATAGGCCATCCCGGCGATGCGAAAAAAGTATCAGGCTTCGTGCTCACCAAAGCGCCCGCCTCCGAACAGGAGCTGATAGACCGCGCCGTGCACGAAGCCCTGTCCCTGAGTGATGACATCATTGCCGGCAAGCTTGCCCAGGCCATGAACAAACTGAACGGTTTCAAGGCCTGATACAGGCAAGAGGAAAGAGAAAATGGCTATCAACTGCGGCATCGTCGGCCTGCCCAATGTCGGCAAATCCACGCTCTTCAATGCCCTGACCAAGGCCGGCATCGCCGCCGAGAATTTCCCCTTCTGCACCATCGAGCCCAATACCGGCGTCGTGCCCATTCCCGACCCGCGCCAGGACAAGCTGGCCGAGATCGTGTCGCCCGAGCGCGTGGTGCCGGCCGCCATGGAGTTCGTGGACATCGCCGGCCTCGTCGCCGGTGCCAGCAAGGGTGAAGGCCTGGGCAACCAGTTCCTGGCCAATATCCGCGAGACCGATGCCATCGCCCATGTCGTGCGCTGCTTCGAGGACGACAACGTCATCCATGTCTCCAACCGCATCAACCCGGTGGACGACATTGAAATCATCAATATGGAACTGGCGCTGGCCGACCTGGACACCGCCGAGAAAGCGCTGAAGCGCGTGGAAAAGCAGGCCAAGGGCGGCGACAAGGAGGCCCAGGCACTGAAGGCCGTGATCGAAAGAATCCTGCCCGCCCTCAGCGAAGGCCAGCGTGCGCGTTCGCTGAAGCTGTCGGCGGAAGACCTGCTCATCCTCAAGCCGCTCTGCCTCATCACCACCAAGCCGGTGATGTATATCGCCAACGTGTCCGAAGACGGCTTCAGCAACAACCCGCACCTGGATGCCGTGGTGAAATACGCCGAGGCCGAAGCGGCCGTCGTTGTGCCCATCTGCAACAAGATCGAAGCCGAGATCGCCGAGCTGGATGAGGCCGACAAGGCCGAATTCCTGGAAACCCTGGGCATGGAAGAGCCCGGCCTCAACCGCGTCATACGCGCCGGCTACAAGCTGCTGGGCCTGCAGACCTATTTCACCGCCGGCGTAAAGGAAGTGCGCGCCTGGACCGTGAAGATAGGCGCCACCGGCCCTCAGGCCGCCGGCGTCATCCATACCGATTTCGAAAAGGGCTTCATCCGCGCCGAAGTCGTGGCCTATGACGACTTCGTGAAATACAACGGCGAAGCCGGCGCCAAGGAAGCCGGCAAATGGCGTCTTGAGGGCAAGGAATACATCGTCAAGGATGGCGACGTGATGCATTTCCGCTTCAACGTCTAAGCCCTCCAGCCACTTCCTCCGTACTCTGTCGTTCCGGCGAAGGCCGGGACCCAGCGCCTTTGCTTTTGGCAGACTCCGCCAAAGGCACTGGGCCCCGGCCTTCGCCGGGGCGACAGCGTCATGCGGTGAAATAGGGCCTCACCGCCCTCCCCCTGCAATCCCGCCCTGCCCTGCGGCTATACTGGCGCCACCCCAGCCCCTGGAGCGGCCCGTGAGCCTGTCGCAAGAAATCCTGATCCTGCTGGTGCTGATCGTGGTCAGCGCCTTCTTTTCCGTGGCCGAGATCGCCCTGGCCTCGGCCCGCAAGATCAAGCTCAATGTGCTGGTGGAAGAAGGCGACCTGCGCGCCCTCCAGGTCCTGGCCCTGCAAAGCAAGCCCGGTCATTTCTTCACCGTGGTGCAGATCGGCCTCAATGCCATCGCCATCCTCGCCGGCATCTTCGGCGAAGCCTCGCTCACGCCCTATTTCCGTTCCCTGCTGGCCATGGTCTACGACGGCCCCGCGCTGGATACCCTGAGCTTCCTCTGCTCCTTCCTCACCATCACCAGCATCTTCATCCTCTTTGCCGACCTCATGCCCAAGCGCCTGGCCATGATCGCGCCGGAGCGCCTGGCGCTGCGCGTGGTCGGTCCCATGCGCGTCTGCATCACCGTGTTCAAGCCGGTGGTGTGGTTCTTCACCACGGTGTCGGACTGGATGCTGGCGCTGCTGGGCCAGCCCGGCCAGCGCGCCGACGACATCACCTATGACGACGTCTACGCCATGGTGGATGCCGGCGCCGAGGCCGGTGTCGTGGCCAAGCAGGAATACCACCTGATCGAGAATGTCTTCGAGCTGGAATCACGCCTGGTCTCCTCCGCCATGACCACGCGCGAAAGCATCATCTACCTCACGCTGCAGGAGACCGAGGACGAGCTGAAGCAGAAGATCGCCCAGCACAGCCACTCCAAGTTCCTGGTCTGCGACGATGTCATAGACCGCGTCGTGGGCTATGCCGACAGCAAGGACCTGCTGGCCCGCATCATCCACAACCAGCCCCTGACCCTGGAAAAGGCCAGCTGGCTGAAACAGGTGCTGACCATCCCCGACAGCCTCACCCTGTCCGAGCTGATCACGCAGTTCCGTGCCAGCCGCCAGGACTTCGCCATGGTGGTCAACGAATACGCGCTGGTGGTGGGCCTCATCACCCTGAACGACGTGATGAGCACGGTGATGGGCGACCTGGTGGCCGCCAACAACCAGCAGATCGTCAAGCGCGACGAGCAGAGCTGGCTGGTGGACGGGCTGACGCCCGTGGAGGATGTGATGCGCGCCCTGGCCATCGAGGACTTCCCGGCCGACAGCAACTACGAAACCATCGCCGGCTTCATGATGTACAGCCTGCGCAAGGTGCCCAAGCTGACCGACTCGGTCAGCCATGCCGGCTATAAATTCGAGGTGGTGGACATCGAAAACCACCGTATCGACCAGCTCCTGGTCACCCGCCTGGTCGCCCAGGACCCCGCCAAAGCCGGTTCTGCGTGACTGGGCCCGCCACCCCGCCCCAAGCGGCTTGACAGCAGCCTCCCCCATCGCGAAAATGCGCGCCTCTTGCGTTGGCTATGTAGCTCAGTTGGTTAGAGCGCAGCATTCATAATGCTGATGTCACAGGTTCAAGTCCCGTCATAGCCACCAGATTTTTCAAGGGCTTAGCGTCAGCTAAGCCCTTTTTCTTTGGGCACCTATCACGGATAGAGTCCCCCTTACGTATGATGCAGTCCGGCACAACGCCAGATGACAAGCCACACTGGGTACTCGTGCCCCCACCCTCCCACTGCAAGCACCAGCAATAAACTCTGGCGCTCTACCAGAACTTCCACCAGGCTGATCGGGATCGCCGATAGCAAAGCAGCGGAATGGAGTCTGGATCAAGCAAGGCAGCATCGAGCACACCTTCCAGCTGATAGCCAAAAAGATCATTCAGCGCTGCCTCACCCAGCTCCAGAGGGTGAAAAGGAAACGGATAAGCTCCGTCCTCCTCATCATCAACCGCAGAATGGCCACCCGACCAATAAGGCTCCTCAAAAGCCATACGCTGCCCGATGTCCTCCAGAATGCCACTGTCGGGCGACAGGCTTAGCGAGCGCAGCAGGACACCATCCTTCCAGACGGCATAAGCAAACCAGTCAACAGCGCTATGCATGGCATGGAGGGTGGCTATGCTTCCGGCACTACTGAATCGCTGGGCGAGCCGGGACGGATAATCAATGCCAAACTCCTTGGCCGCGATGAGAGTGACGCCCGGATAACACGCCGCGTGGATTTCGTTATCCGGCGGGCAGGTGTAAGACAAGCTGCCTTCACCTATTAGCTCAAGCACTTCTCCCGGGAAAAGCGCCCGAACCTGGCGATCAGTTTCAAGCTTGTTCAACGGCGCTTTCGCAGCGAACGCAGAGCGAGCATCGTTATCTGAAAGCACCAGCATCCATGTCTTAGCACCCATGAATCATCTTCCTCACGACATAAAACCAGAAAATCCCTGCAGGAAACGAAGCAACCCGCCCCTTTCCTTATCTCAGGGCACGATGGAAAGGAAAAGAAACGCCGCAAAAATCACCAAGTGCACCGCGCCCTGCATGATGGTCGTGCGCCCTGTAGCGAGCGTCATGCCGCCTACCAGCAGTGTCAGCGACAGCATCACCATTTCCTTGGGAGCCAGGCCCAGCAGCAGGGGCTCGCCGGTGTAGATGAAGACGGCGGCGACGGTGGGAATGGTGAGGCCGATGCTGGCAAGCGCGGAGCCGAGCGCGAGATTGATGCTGGTCTGCAGGCGGTTGGCGCGGGCGGCGCGCAATGCAGCAAGACCTTCCGGCAGGAGCACCAGCGCAGCGATCACGATACCGACGACAGCAGCAGGAGCGCCGGCACGGGCCACGGCGGCTTCGATGGCAGGCGACAGCAACTTGGCCAGCAGCACCACGGTCAGCAGGCACAGCAACAGCAGGCACAGGCTGATGAGCGCCATCTTGGTGGGCGGTGGTGGCGCATGCTGGTCGTCACCGGAGCCGGACACGATGAAGTAGTCACGGTGGCGCACGGTCTGGATGAAGACGAAGACGCAGTAGAGCACCAGCGAGGTCAGGCCCACGAAGGCCAGCTGTGAGGTGGACAGCATGGGGCCGGCGGTGGTGCGTGTGAAATTGGGCAGCACCAGCGTGGTCACGGCCAGCACGGTGAGCACGCCCATGGCGGCGCTGGCGCCGAAGAGATGGAAACCCTGTTCACGATGGCGCCAACCCCCAATCAAGAGGCAGATGCCGACAATGCCATTGCTCACGATCATCACCGCGGCATACACCGTGTCACGCGCCAGGCCAGCCTTTTCCGGGCCGCCAGAGAGCATGGCGGAGACGATCAGCGCCACTTCGATGACGGTCACCGCCACGGCCAATACCAAGGTGCCGAAGGGCTCGCCGATACGGTGGGCGATGACCTCGGCATGGTGCACGGCGGCAAACACCACGCAGCCCAGCACGGCGCCGGCCAGCATCTGGAATAGCAGCGATCCGGACAGGCTGGAGGGCAGCAGCAGGACCAGGCAGGCTGCCACGGGAAAGGCCCAGGACCAGCGCGGCAGGGATGAGGATGACGACGCCATGGGAAGCTCCTTGCGAATGACCCCGCCATTCTGCACGAGAGCGGCGGTGACGTCCGCTGTCATTGTCCCGGCCATGAGTGGGGCTGTCCGTAGATTCCGGTCTGGAAATGGCCGTAGGCCGCCGCTACATTGAGTCCTCTCTTACCACTGCCCTCAACCGGAATCCCATGGAAGGCAAATCCAAAGCCTGGAACCTGGCCAATCAGCTGCTGCAAGGCGTGGCCTCGATGGCAGCCGCGTTGGCCGTCCTGATTTTCAGCGGCCTGTTTGCCATGGTCGTGATCAACCACTTCTGGCCCTACTACAGCATGTTCGCGGTACCCGCCCTATGGATACTGACGGCCGCGCCACTGATGTTCCTGATCATTAAAGCCCCCTGGCAGGCAAGGGCCCTGGTGGCGCTGCTTTTTGGCGTGAGCCTTTTCTTTTTCTCGCCACACCCCCTGTGTGCCGCCGAGACCAGCCATAAAACCGAGGACTGCTAGAGCCGCCTCCATGACAGACAAGAGCCACATGTCAAATCTTCCGAAAGCCGGCGCTGTCGTTTTTGCCAAAGACATCCGGAAAGTCGCCCGCTTTTACGAGCAGCTGATCCCGCTCTCTGTCACCCACACCGAAAGCGGCCATATCGTGCTCGAGTCCGACGCCATGCAGCTGGTCATCCACGGCCTTCCGAAGAAGATTGCCGACTCTATCCATGTCGCCACTCCTCCCGTTGTGCGTGAGGAAACGCCCATCAAGCTTTTCTTTCCTGTAGCTAGTCTTGTTGATGCACGGATACGAGCTGAGCAGCTGGGTGGCCAGCTTGGGCCTGGCAAGAAGGAGTGGGAAGCGCGGGGATTCAGGGCCTGTGATGGGTATGATCCGGAAGGGAATGTTTTTCAGCTGAGACAAACCGCGCTTTGACTGCAGACCTGGGAAGACCCTGCATGCCACTTCCAAACCATCCGATACCCAAAAGACTGAAATGGATAGGCTTCTCGCTCGCTCTATTTTTCGCATTATTCGGAACATTGATCTCAGCAGAAGGAATACTGAGTGGAGAAATCCTCATTCCCGCCAAAAACGTTCACTCCAAGGCACGTCTTGACGAGACCCCTCTGATATTTCTTTTGTGCCTTGCTGGATGGCTTTTAATGGCTTTCTATATGCCCTACATGGCCCGCCATATTTATCAGCGCAGAACAGGCCCTTACCGCTACCGGCAGTACAACAGGAAGCCCGCCCATCCAGAGACACGCCCCAATAAAAAGCCCGGCATCTAGCCGGGCTTTTTATTGGAACTGGACGCGTCAGGACTTATTCATCATCCATGATGCATTCCGCATCATCCGGGTTGTAACGGCAACGCACGCGCTTCAGGAAATGCATCATGTCCGCATCGTACTCGCCATCTTTGGTGAGCTGCACGCGGGCTTCGCGCATCATCTTGAAATAGCCTTCGATCTCCACCTGCGGCACCTTGGCCCAGTACTGCGAGGGGATGTCGGACTCGGACTTGCGGATGATCTCGAAAGCCGGATCCACGCGCTTCACGGCGATGTCACGCAGCTTCTGGCCGTCGCCCGGACGGAAGCGTTCGTGGCGTATCACCACCACGGCGGTGATCTGCATGAAGGGCATGTTGACGATGGCACCCTTGGTGCCCAGGCCGCGATGCAGCTCCAGCGGGCGGAAGGCAATGGCGGGCGAGGCGATGATGTCGACCTGGTCGTTATTGAACTTGCCGGCGAAAGTGATGATGTCCGCGGACAC
>DASUXS010000119.1:0-5244 GCA_036377855.1 Moraxellaceae bacterium | reverse complement strand
GAGTCCATGCAGAAAGCCCTGCGCGGTCTCGAAGTCGGCGTCGACGGCTTCACGCCCAAGCTCGACCAGAGCCAGGATGAAGCCGAAGCCAGGCTGCGCAACGAGCTGTCCAACCCGGGCCCGGATCGTATCTGGTACATCGGCGACGCCTTCCGCATGGGACTGTCCGTGGCCGAGGTCTATCGCCTCTCCGGCGTCGACCCCTGGTTCCTGGTGCAGATCGAAGACATCATCAAGGCCGAGGCCGAGGTTGCCCGCATCGGCTTTGCCGGCCTTGATCGCGACACCCTCTGGCAGCTCAAGCGCAAGGGCTTCTCCGACAGCCGTCTCGCCAGCCTGATCGGCGTCTCCGAGAAGGAGCTGCGCACCCGCCGCTGGAGCCTGGGCGTCAAGCCGGTCTACAAGCGCGTCGACACCTGCGCCGCCGAGTTCGCCACCAGCACGGCCTACATGTACTCGACCTATGAGGAAGAGTGCGAAGCCAAGCCCAGCAACCGCGACAAGATCATGGTGCTGGGTGGCGGTCCCAACCGTATCGGCCAGGGCATAGAGTTTGACTACTGCTGCGTGCATGCCGCGCTCGCCATGCGCGAAGACGGCTATGAAACCATCATGGTCAACTGCAACCCGGAAACCGTGTCCACCGACTACGACACCTCCGACCGCCTCTTCTTCGAGCCGGTGACGCTGGAAGACGTGCTGGAAATCGCCGAGCTGGAAAAGCCCAAGGGCGTGATCGTGCAGTACGGTGGCCAGACGCCGCTGAAGCTGGCACGTGCCCTGGAAGCCGCCGGCGTGCCCATCATCGGCACCTCCACTGACGCTATCGACCGCGCCGAAGACCGCGAGCGTTTCCAGCAGATGGTGGAACGCCTCAACCTGCGCCAGCCGCCCAACCGCACCGCGCGCAATGCCGAGGAAGGCGTGCGCCTGGCCGCGGAAATCGGCTACCCGCTGGTGGTGCGCCCCTCCTATGTGCTGGGTGGCCGCGCCATGGAAATCGTTTTCAACGAAGACGAGCTGCGCCACTACATGCGCACCGCGGTGCAGGTCTCCAATGATTCGCCGGTGCTGCTGGACCGCTTCCTGGATGACGCCATCGAAGTCGACGTCGACGCCGTTTCCGACGGCAAGGAAGTCGTGATCGGCGGCATCATGCAGCATATCGAACAGGCCGGTATCCACTCCGGTGACTCCGCCTGCTCGCTGCCGCCCTATGCGCTGCCGGAAAACGTGCAGAACGTGATGCGCGAGCAGACCGTCGCCATGGCCCGCGAGCTGGGCGTGGTCGGCCTGATGAATGTGCAGTTCGCCGTCAAGGGCGAAGACGTCTATGTGCTGGAAGTGAATCCGCGTGCCTCGCGCACCGTGCCCTTCGTGTCCAAGTGCATAGGCACTTCGCTGGCCAAGGTGGCGGCGCGTTGCATGGCAGGCAAGACGCTGGCCGAGCAGAGCTTCACCAAGGAAATCATTCCGCCCTATTTCAGCGTGAAGGAAGCGGTTTTCCCCTTCGCCAAATTCCCCGGCGTGGACCCCATCCTCGGCCCGGAAATGAAATCCACGGGCGAAGTCATGGGTGTGGGCGCGAGCTTTGCCGAAGCCTTCCACAAGGCCGTGCTGGGCTCCAATGAAAAGCTGCCCACCGGTGGCCGCGCTTTCATTTCCGTGCGCGACAACGACAAGACGCACCTGGCCAATATCGGCCGCGAACTGACGGCCCTGGGCTTCGAGCTGGTCGCCACTGGTGGCACGCAGCGCGAGCTGGAAGCCGCCGGCATCGCCTGCCAGCGCGTGAACAAGGTCACCGAAGGCCGCCCGCATATCGTGGACATGCTGAAGAACGGCGAGATCTCGCTGATCATCAACACCACCGAAGGCAAGCAGGCGCAGCAGGATTCGTTCAGCATCCGCCGCAGCGCGCTGCAGGGCAAGGTGTACTACACCACCACCATCAGCGGTGCCGAGGCGGTTTGCCTGGCCCTGCGTGCCGAAGCTTCGGCTGAAGTGCGCCGTCTGCAGGACCTGCATAAGGAGATTGCCTGAGATGCAACGCTTTCCGATGACCAAGAAGGGTCACGATGCCCTGCAGGATGAGCTGCAGAACCTGAAGTCGGTGGAGCGTCCGCGCATTTCCGCCGCCATCGCCGAGGCGCGTGCGCACGGCGACCTCAAGGAAAACGCGGAGTACCACGCCGCGCGCGAGCAGCAGGGCTTCATCGAAGGCCGCATCCAGGACATCGAAGGCAAGCTCTCCAATGCCCAGGTGATAGACGTCACCACCATGCCCAAGACCGGCAAGGTGATTTTCGGTGTCACCGTGGACATCGTGAACTGCGATACCGACGAGACCAAGACCTACCAGATCGTTGGTGACGACGAAGCGGACATCAAGAACAACAAGATTTCCGTGAACTCGCCCATTGCGCGTGGCCTGATCGGCAAGGAAGAGGGCGATACCGTTTCCATCCAGACGCCGGGTGGCGCGGTGGAGTTTGAGATTGCGGAAGTGCGTTACGAATAAGATGGCCTGAAGGCTGTCCTGTGAAAAAGCCGGCACATGCCGGCTTTTTTATTGTTGGAATTCCTACCCTCCTTTAGTTCGTCATTCCCGCGCAGGCGGGAATCTCATGGACTCAGGCAGGGCTTTAAAAAGGCCCACTGTCGATCATGAAGATTCCCGCCTGCGCGGGAATGACGACTCCAGGGCTGTGGACGTAAACAAACCCAAGCCGCGTACAAAAAGAAAACTGTCGCCCCGGCGAAGGCCGGGGCCCAGTGCCTTTGGCAGCTTTCGATCAGTCACAGACTCTGGATGTATGTGGCAAGGCAGCTACAAGCCATGTATCAGCGCCAGGTTCCCCTCACCCCAACCCCGCTCCGCGCCCCTGCCATCCGCCGGTAGGCGGATGGCGCTGCGGGGGAACGAAGCATGGCTTCGTTTTATTCCCCCTTCGCCCCAGAGGGAGAGGGGGAGATAGGCTGGTGGCCTAAGCCCAGCCCCTCCCGCCCTTTGGGAGGGGCTGTCCACAATTGGCGATGAACTGGCCCTTTGGGTGATGTCGCTTTCCCCGGAACAAGGCTAAAAATTGCGCACCGCGACCCAGGACGGATCGGCTTCCGGTGCCGGAGAGCAGCCTTTTCCTTTTGCTTGTTTCGACAGGGAGTCCCTCATGCGTGTTTTCGCCCTCGCCGCTGCGCTGCTGCTCAGCCCGGCCCTGCTGCAGGCCCAGTGCCCGGACAATGTGTCCCCGGCCAATCCGCCGGCCTTCAGCAATCCCGCCAAGAAATCCTTCCGCAGTTTCGGCAACACCATCCTCGCCGGCCTCTACAAGCCCTGGCATATGGTGCATGACGAGATCGTGAAGAGCGGCACCGCCATCAGCATCACCGGCAAGTTCGATTACGACGCCGTGCTGCACAAGGACCTGGAAGGCGAATACGTGCACGTCTATATCTACGGCACGGGCATGTCGGCCTGGCAGTATGTGGGCCGCTACACCACCGACAGCGATGGCAAGATCACGGCCAACCTCGGCGTGCGTCCTGTCGGTGAATACCAGGTGCGCATGGTGGTGGAAGGCGATCTCTCTTCCGTGAACGGCTATGCCACGGTGGTCGAGCCGGGCCGCCAGGCCGTGCTCTTCGATATCGACGGCACGCTGACCATCAATGATTTCGAAGCCTATGCCGATTACGCCGGCGTGAAGACGGCGCAGCCCTATGCCTATGCCACGCAGACGGTGAATGCCTATCGCGCCAAGGGCTACCAGATCATCTACCTGACGGCGCGTCCCTACTGGGTGGCCAAGGATGCGCGCGAGTGGTTCGGCAAGGTGGGCCTCCTGCCCTGGCATTACCGCAGCAATCCCTATGGCGACGGCCCCATCCCGCCCGATACCCAGGCGCATAAAACCAATTACGTGAAATACCTGCGCAACACCGTGGGCCTGGACATCATCCGCGCCTATGGCAATGCCACCACGGATATCGCGGCCTATGCCGATGGCGGCATTCCCAAGGCCAATACCTGGATCATCGGCAGCCATGCGGGCGAGCAGGGCACGCAGCCGCTGTATAACGATTACACGTATCACTACAGCACGGTGGTGGTGAATACGCCGCGGTCGACGTCCTGCCCTTGAGCATGTGACAGGCGCCGGCCCTCACCCCCACCCTCTCCCAGGGGGAGAGGGAGTAACAGGCCGGAGCTCGATCCCAACATCCCCTCTCCCTCTGGGAGAGGGTTAGGGTGAGGGTCGGCCTCTGCTTCAGCACTGACAGCGAAAGGAAATAAAAAAAGCCGGCATCCGCCGGCTTTTTCTTCATACCCAAACCCCATCATTCCTTCAGATGGCTATACCGCAGCAGATTGGACAGCTTGGCGTTCGCCTTCTTCGCCGGCCGGTACAGCAGCACGATCTTGCCAATGACCTGCACCACCTGCGCCTTGCAGTGGCTGGCGATCAGCTGCATGGCCTCGGCCCGCTCCCCGCGGTCTTCGCCATTGACGCGGACCTTGATCAGCTCATGGTCTTCCAGGGCGCGATCGGTCTCGGCCAGGATGCCTTCGGTCAGGCCCTGGCCCCCGGTCAGCACCACGGGCTTGAGCTCGTGGCCGATGCGGCGGAAACGTTTTTTCTCGGCAATGGAGAGGGGCATGGGCCGGGGCTCCTGACGCCAAAGATTTTGGCGGGCGATTCTGGTAAAAAGGGCGCCCATTCTAGCGGCGGTGCCTCCCGGGGTCACCCGGAACCGGATTGTCATGGCGGAAAAATTCCAGAACAACAAGCTCAGTGCCTCCAGCAAGGCCTGGCTGCGCGAGCACTGGGACGACCCCTACGTCAAACAGGCGCAGAAGGATGGCTACCGTGCCCGCGCCGCCTACAAGCTTTTGGAAATCAACGAGAAAGACAAGCTCTTCCGCCCCGGCATGACGGTGGTGGACCTGGGCTCGGCGCCCGGCAGCTGGTCCCAGATCGCCGCCCGCCTCGTCGGTGACAGCGGTCTTGTGGTGGCTTCCGACATCCTGCCCATGGACGGCCTGGCCGGGGTGACCTTCATCCAGGGCGATTTCCGTGAACAGTCAGTCTTCGACCAGATACTGGCTGCCATCGGCGATGCCCCTGCCGATCTTGTAATTTCGGACATGGCCCCCAATATGTCGGGAACGGGTGCGGACCAGCCGCGCGCCATCTACCTGTGCGAGCTGGCGCTGGACATGGCCGTCAGGGTGCTCAAGCCCGG
>DASUXS010000118.1:0-2487 GCA_036377855.1 Moraxellaceae bacterium | reverse complement strand
GGGGTAACCGGGCTGGCTGGCATCGAAGACAAACAAAACACGGTCGGCTTTTTCCACTTCACGCAGGGCACGACGCACACCCTCCTGTTCCACCACATCCGTGGTTTCACGCAGGCCGGCGGTGTCGATGATATGCAGGGGCAGGCCGTCGATCTGGATATGCTGGCGCAGCACATCCCGCGTGGTGCCGGCGATGTCGGTGACGATGGCGGCATCGAAGCCGGCCAGGGCATTCAAGAGGCTGGACTTGCCGGCATTGGGGCGGCCGGCAATCACCACCTGCATGCCTTCGCGCAACAGCGCACCTTGCCGGGCCTGGGCCTGCACATCTGCCAGCTGCGCCTGCAGCTGGCGCAGTTCTTTTTCGACATGGCCATCGGAAAGGAAATCGACATCCTCATCCGGGAAATCGATGGCGGCTTCCACATACATGCGCAGGTGGATCAGCCCTTCCACCAAGACCTGCACTTTTTCCGAAAACAGGCCGGAGAGCGAGCGCAGCGCGGAACGCGCCGCCTGTTCGGAACCGGCATCGATGAGGTCGGCGATGGCTTCGGCCTGGGCCAGGTCCAGTTTGTCGTTGAGGAAAGCGCGTTCGGAAAATTCGCCCGGTCGCGCCATGCGCGCGCCCAGCGCCAGCACGCGGCGCAGCAGCAGGTCCATCACCACGGCACCGCCGTGGCCCTGCAGCTCGACGACATCTTCGCCGGTGAAGGACTGCGGGCCGCGGAAGGCAATCAGCAGTCCTTCATCAATCGCATCCCCCTGCTCGTCGCGGAACACGGCATAAAGCGCCTGTCGCGGCGGCAGGGATTTTTCGCGCTGCACCAGGGCCTGGGCAATGCCATGCGCGCGGGGTCCGGAAAGGCGGACGATGCCTATGCCGCCGCGTCCGGGGGGCGTGGCGATGGCGGCGATGGTGGCTGTGTCGTGCGTGAGAGGCTTCATGGCGTCAGAGCATAGCGTGGCGGCGGTATGAAAAAAGGCCCCTTACGGGGCCTTTGCTCAGTCTTCTGCTTTCTCAGGCTTTCTTGCCGTCGGCTTTTTCGATCTGTCGTGTGATCACCCACTGCTGGGCGATGGACAGGAGGTTGTTCACCACCCAGTACAGCACCAGGCCGGCCGGGAACCACAGGAACATGAAGGTGAAGACGATGGGCATCAGCTTCATGACGCGGGCCTGCATGGGATCGGGCGGCGCCGGGTTCATCTGCATCTGCAGGAACATGGAGGCGGCCATGATCAGCGGCAGGATGAAATACGGATCCATCACGGACAGGTCGCGTATCCACAGCATCCAGGGAGCGTGACGCAGCTCCACGGATTCCATCAGCGTCCAGTACAGCGCGATGAAGACCGGCATCTGCACGAGGATGGGCAGGCAGCCGCCTAGGGGATTGATCTTCTCTTTCTTGTACAGCTCCATCATGGCCTGCGACATCTTGGCGCGGTCATTGGCATGCTGTTCCTTGAGGCGCTGCAGCTCCGGCGTGACCCGGCGCATATGCGCCATGGACTTGTAGCTGGTGGCGGAGAGCTGGAAGAAAGCCAGCTTCACCATGATGGTGAGGACGACGATGGCCCAGCCCCAGTTGCCGAGCACGGCATGGATCTTCACCAGCAGCCAGAACAGGAACTGCGCGATGAACCACAGGATGCCGTAGTCCACGGTGAGTTCCAGGCCGCTGGAAATGCCTTCCAGGTCTTTCTGGATCTTGGGGCCGGCATAGAGCGAGGCGCTTATGGTCTTGGTCTGGCCGGGGGCGACGCTGACTTCGCCGGTGGTGAAACCGATGAAGTTTTCACCGGCGTCTTTCTTCACGCGCGTGGTGTAGGTGTTGGTGGATTTGGCATCCGGCACCCAGGCCGTCACGAAATAATGCTGCACCACCGCGGCCCAGCCGCCGGTGACGGTTTCTTTAAGCGGCTTTTCGCCCAGGTCCTTGAAGGCTTCCTTGTTATAGGACTTTTCCGGTGTCCACCAGGCCACGCCCAGGAAGGTCGACATGCCGAAACCCTGCGAGGCGGTGCTGGGGTCCTTGCTGTTGTCGCGCTTGAGCTGGCCGAAGGTCAGGCCGTTCCAGGCGGCCGTGCCCTTGTTGCTGATTTCGTAGTGCTGCTTGATCAGGTAGCTGCCGCGGGTGAATTCAAAAACCTTGCGGATTTCCACGCCGTCCTGCGGCGGCAGCGTCAGCACCACCTGCAGCGTTTTCTCGCCGTCTTTCAGCGCATAGGAAGTTGCGCTGCTCTGGTAGAGCGGACGACCTTCGGGACGGGCATCGGGACCGTTGCTGCCGATCAGGCCGCTCTGGGCAATGAAGGTGCGCTGCGCGGAATTGTCGAGCAGGACGAAAGCCGCCTTGTCATCGATGGTGTGCGTATAGGCCGGCAGCGCGGCGCGCACGATGTCACCACCCACCGGATCGATGCGGATATCGAAAACGTCGGTGCGGATGGCGATCAGGGAATTGCTGGGAGCAGCCGGCG
>DASUXS010000117.1:0-8769 GCA_036377855.1 Moraxellaceae bacterium | reverse complement strand
TGGGTAATGCGGTCTTTGACCAGACCGATGATGATGTCATCAGATACCAGTCCACCTGCATCCATGATTTTCTTGGCAGCGACGCCCAGCTCGGTACCTGCCTTGACGGCAGCGCGCAGCATATCGCCCGTGGAAATCTGGGGAATGCCGTTTTTCTGCATGATGAGCTGTGCTTGCGTGCCCTTGCCGGCACCGGGCGCTCCCAGAAGGATGATGCGCATAGTGTGTGTCACTCCAGAATCATCAAAACTAAAAGCGGAATTCAAACGGCGGACAGGTCCCGGTTCATAGGGGCCGGGGCTCGGAGTCGGCACGGGGAAGAAGCCCGCAACGATACACGGCAGCCCCCGCAATCACAAGCCGAACACCCCCGGCCGCAGGCCCCGCAAAGCCTTGCAGGCCGCGTGCCGCCGGGCTTAGCGGCGCTCGCTCTGGATCAGGACTTCAATGCTCTGCGGCTTGCCGCCCAGGCGCACCGGTACCGCCACCGCCTCGAGGTCACCGGCCTGCGGTTCGGGGCTGCCATGGCGGGAAATGCGGGCGGTCACGGCCACTTCAGGCACCGTGGACAGCTTCATGGTCGGCATCACGCTGCGGCTGTCGTCCAGGTCCACGGTAAAGGGCAGGTCGCCGGCCGGACGCCGCACCACGGCCACCGGCATGGGCGGACCGCTGAGGGCGCGCGCAAAGACATAGACGGTGTCACCGGGCTGGAAACGCCCGGCCAGGGCGCGGTCCACCTTCACGCTGACCCGTATCAGGGCGGACGGCGCACTGGCCACCGCTGCGCTGCTGCCGGCCTGGCGCAATTTTTCCCGCGCGGTGGCCAGGGTCTGGTCGATCTGCTGCATGACGCCGGGTCCGCCCTCGGCATGACGGGCGGCGCGTATGGCCTTGAGCTTTTCCAGGGCGGCGACAGTGGTGGCGTAATCGCCGCTGTGGAAGGAGCCCATACCCAGCAATACCAGCGCGCCTTCATGGCCGGGCTGCTCGGCCAGCACTTCGTCCAGCAGCTGGCGTATGGTCTCGTCCATCTGGCCTTCATTGCTGAACAGCAGGGTCTGCGCATAGGCCAGCTTGTAACGCGGCTCTTCGGGATTCTTGCGCCAGGCATGTTCAAACGCGGTCTGTGCCGGCTGCGGCATGTCCATCTGCACATAGCTCATGCCCAGCATGAACCAGCCTTCGGCATTGTCCGGCTGGCGCTGCAGGCGGTCCTGCAGCACGCGCACGAAATCCGCCAGGGTGCGGCCGGGATTGTCGTCCTGTGCCGGCGGTTTGCCCTGCAGCAGCTGGTCGACCGTGGGTCCCATCTCGCGGCGCAGCTGCCACCATTCGCCCAGGCTTTGCGGCGCCATCACCGCGTAATAGAAGAAGAGCGACAGCAGCGGTACCAGCACAAGGGCCAGCCAGCCCACGAGACGGCGCGAGGAAACCGGCGCCGCCGCTGCCGGCGCCTCCAGCAACAGCAGATTGCGCTGCAACTCGGTACGCAGCTCGGCCAGCGTGGCGGCATCGATACGGCCTTCGGCCTCGTCTTTTTCCAGCTCGGCCAGGCGCTCGCGGAAAACGCGGCGATTCAGGTCCAGCAGGTTTTCCTCATGGCTGCGCGGCAGCCGCCATACCGGCAGCACCACCACGACGGCCACAGCCAGGGCCAGCAACGTCGCCAGAATCCAGAAAAGAGTCATGCATGCAACCCGGGGAAATAAATGAAAGTCATCAGGACTTGCTGTTCTTGTCATCCAGCAGGGCCGCCAGGCGCTGCTGTTCCTCTTCACTCAGGGGCGCCGTGGCCGGTGCGGCACGGCGCACGCGCCATACCAGCACCGCGGCAACCCCCACCAGCAACAGCAAGGGACCGAACCAGAGCAGGCTGGTACCGGTGCGCAGCGGCGGCCGGTAAGTGATGAAATCGCCGTAACGGTCCACCAGGTAGGCACGGATTTCATCATCCGTCTTGCCCTGCTGCATGAGCTGGTAAGCACGATTCTTCAAGTCTTTGGCCACCGTCGCATCAGAACCGGAAAGATTCTGGTTCTGGCATTTGGGGCAGCGCAGCTCGTCGATCAGCGTGCGGAAACGCTGCTCCTGCTCCGGTGTCTCGAAGGAGTAGACATCGATGGCCGCCAGCGTGCTGCTGGCCAGGAAGAGGAAAACCCAGGCGAAATGCCTCATGAACCCGCTCCCTGCTTATCCGTCTGGGCAACCGGCTGGGGCCCGCTGGTTTCAGCCGGCAGCGGCTTGCCCTGCAGCAGCGCTTCATAACGCGGCCTCAATTCCGTTTCCCATTTTCCGGCATCCAGCACGCCGATGAAGCGGTAGCGGATATTGCCATCTTTATCGACCAGATAAGTTTCCGGTGCACCGTAAACGCCCAGGTCCAGGCCCAGGTCGCCCTTGTCATCGAAGACGGAGAACTGGAAAGGATCGCCATGCAGCTCCAGGTATTTCTGCGCCGACTCGCGGTAATCCTTGTAGTTCACGCCGACGATGGGCACGCCCTGCTCCGCCATATGCTTGAGCACGGGATGCTCGACCTGGCAGGAAATGCACCATGTGGCCCAGACATTGAGGAAAAGCACGCGGCCTTTGAGATCGGCCGTGGTCAGGATTTTTTCCGGATCCTTCAGCGAGCTCAGCTGGAATTCCGGCACCGGTTTGCCGAGACGGGCCGAGGGCAGTTCGGTGGGATCCGTGCCCAGGCGGCTGCCCAGCAGCATGGCCAGGCCCACGAACAGCAGCAGGGGCAGAGCATAAAGCGCAATACGCAGCGGCTTTTTCATCAGACCGTTTCTCCGCTCACCGGCACCGCGGCTTCCGCCTGGCGACGCACACGGTAGCGGCGGTCACTGGCCGCCACCAGGCCACCGGCCGCCATCACCAGGGCGCCCAGCCACAGCCAGCGCACAAAAGGTTTGTGGTAGACGCGCACCGCCCAGGCCTGGCCATTGGCCGTCATGTCCAGGGGTTCGCCCAGCGCCACGTAGAGATCACGGAACAGGCCGGGATCGATGGCGGCTTCCGTCATGACATTGCGCTGCACGTTGTAGAGACGTTTTTCCGGATGCAGGAAACGCAGGGACTCGCCATTGCGCAGCACTTCGATATCACCGCGGCGCGCCACATAGTTGGGGCCGCGGCGCTCGCTGACCCCGTGGAAAACGAAGGTATAGGCACCTTCCTGCACCTGGTCGCCCGGTGCCATGCGCAGGTCGCGCTCAATGCTGTGCGTGGCCGTCAGCGTCACGCCCAGCACCGTCACCAGCAGGCCGAGGTGCGCCAGCTGCATGCCCACATAGCTGCGCGAAAGCCGGCGCAGGCCGGCCCATGCACCCGCCTTGGCGGATTTCACTTTGCTGCGCACATCACGAACCATCGCAATGAGCACGGCAAAAATCAGGGTGCAGGAAATCGCCACGCTGACACTGTTGCTGCCGAACCAGAGCAGGGGCAGGCCCACGCCCAGCAGCAGGCCGGCCACCAGGATCAGGCCATAAGGCTTGAGCAGCCTGGCCGGCTCATGGCGCTTCCAGTTCGATTGCGGACCCATGCCCAGGAAGAAGAGCAGCAGCAGGGTGATGGGCACGAAGAGCAGGTTGAAATACGGCGGACCCACGGAAATCTTGCCCATGTCCAGGGCATCGGCGATCAGCGGAAACAGCGTGCCCAGCAGCACGACGGTGGTAGCCGTCAGCAGCAGCAGATTGTTGGCCAGCAAAAACATTTCGCGCGACACCAGTTCATAGCGCGACTCACTGGTGAGCGCGGAAGCGCGGGCCGCGAACAGCGTCAGCGAACCGCCGACCACAACGGTGAGTATGCCCAGCACGAAAAGGCCGCGCTCCGGATCAGAAGCGAAGGCATGCACCGAGGTCAGCACGCCGGAACGTACGAGGAAAGTGCCGAGCAGGCTGAGCGCAAAGGCGATGATGGCCAGCAGCACCGTCCAGGCCTTGAACACGCCGCGCTTTTCCGTCACCGCCAGCGAATGCAGCAGCGCCGTGCCGGCCAGCCAGGGCATGAAGGAGGCATTTTCCACCGGATCCCAGAACCACCAGCCGCCCCAGCCCAGTTCGTAATAGGCCCACCAGGAGCCCAGGGCGATACCCAGCGTCAGGCAGCACCAGGCGGCCAGTGCCCAGGGCCGCGACCAGCGCGCCCAGGCCGAATCCAGGCGCCCGCCCATGAGGCCGGCGAGGGCAAAGGCAAAGGGCACGGCAAAACCGACATACCCCATATAAAGCATGGGCGGATGGATGATGAGGCCGGGATCCTGCAGCAGCGGATTCAGGTCCATGCCATCGGGCGGGAAATCCGGCAGCAGGCGGGCAAAAGGATTGGAAGTGAGCAGGATGAAAAGCAGGAAGGCGACACTGACGGCACCGAGTATGCCCAGCACGCGCGCCGTCATGTCGCGCGGCAGGCCTCGGCTGAACACCGCGACAGCACCCGACCAGCCTGCCAGCACCAGCGCCCACAGCAGCAGCGAACCTTCATGCCCGCCCCAAACCGCGGAAATGCGATACCACACCGGCAGCTGCGTATTGCTCTGCCGCGCCACGTAGTCCAGGGTGAAATCGTTTTGTATGAAAGCCCAGGTCAGCGCAGCAAAGGAAAAAAGGATGAGGCCGAACTGGGTGAAGGCGGCGTTGCGGGCGGCCACCTGGGCGGCGGGGTGCCGGCGCCAGACACCATAGAAAGGAAGCAGGACCTGGGCTGCCGCCACTACCAGGGCCAGCACCAGCGCAAAATGGCCAAGCTCAACCAGCATCGGGAACTCCGCGAGACTCGGACCACAAATGCCGAGGACGGCGCCATCATACGCAGGGCCGATGCCATGTCCAGAGTACGGGGCGTCACCCTGCCCCCTCCCTCAATCAGCAGCTTTAAACATTTGGAAACATGTTGCGGATTGCCTGTTACCGGGCCGTCAAGATTGCCCTGTTAGAATGCCTGCGCGCTGCCACCGGGCCCTCCGGCCCGGCGCGCTGAACTCCAGGCCAGGCGGGCCATACAAAAGAATCCGCCACGCCCCGGGCTTCACTCCACTCAAGGACATCCGGACACATGCGCAAGCACTCTTTCAGCCGAGACGATCTCCTGGCCTGCGGCCACGGTGAAACCTTCGGCCCGGGCAATGCACGCCTGCCCCTTCCCAACATGCTGATGATGGACCGCATCACCAGGATCACCGACGAGGGCGGCAACTTCGAGAAGGGCGAAATCATCGCGGAACTCGATATACGCCCCGACCTCTGGTTCTTCGGCTGCCATTTCGAAAGCGATCCGGTGATGCCGGGCTGCCTGGGCGTGGACGCCATGTGGCAGCTGCTGGGATTCTGGCTGGCCTGGCGCGGCAACCCCGGCCGCGGCCGCGCCCTGGGCGCCGGCGAAATCAAGTTCTTCGGCCAGGTGCTGCCGCATCATCAAAAGGTCACCTACCACCTCCACATTAAACGGGTGGTGGAGCGCAAGCTGGTGGTGGGTATCGCCGATGCCACCATGTCGGTGGACGGCCGCGAGATCTACAGCGGACAGGACCTGCGCTGCGGCCTGTTCACCAGCACGGATAATTTCTGAGGCGAGATTTCCACACGGAAATCTCCCAGCACAGGCCGGGCAAGCGGCCACACGAGGGTTGAGAGCATGCGACGTGTCGTAATCACCGGTTTGGGCATCGTCTCCAGCCTGGGCAATGACAAGGCCACGGTCAGCGAGAGCCTGCGCCTGCTGCGCTCCGGCATCAAAGCCAATCCCGTGTACACGGAAATGGGTTTCCGCAGCCAGGTCAGCGGCCGCCCCGAGATCGACATCGACGCCCATATCGACCGCAAGGACAAACGCTTCATGGGCGATGCCGCCGCCTATGCCTATATCTCGGCCAAGCAGGCCATCGCCGATGCCGGCCTGGCCCCGGAGCAGGTGTCGCAGCCGCGCACCGGCCTGATCGCCGGCTCCGGCGGCGCCTCCACCGCCAATCTCGTGGAATCCGCGGACATCGCCCGCAACAAGGGCGTGAAGCGCATAGGCCCCTACATGGTGCCGCGCACCATGAGCAGCACCATCTCTGCCAATCTCTGCACCGCGCTGGAAATCAAGGGCGTGAACTACTCCATCGCCTCGGCCTGTTCGACCAGCGCGCATTGCATAGGCAATGCCGCCGAGCTCATACAGCTGGGCAAGCAGGACATCATGCTGGCCGGTGGTGGTGAAGAAGAGCACTGGACCCTGTCCTGCCTTTTCGATGCCATGGGCGCCATGTCCAGCAAATACAACGCCACGCCGGAAACGGCCTCGCGCGCCTATGACGCCAACCGCGACGGCTTCGTCATCGCCGGCGGCGGCGGCATGGTGATCCTGGAAGAATACGAGCACGCGCTGAAACGCGGTGCGAAGATTTATGCCGAAGTCGTGGGCTACGGCGCCACCAGCGACGGTTACGACATGGTCGCGCCCAGCGGCGAAGGTGCCGCGCGCTCCATGCGCATGGCGCTGGAAACCGTGGACACGCCCATCGACTACATCAATGCCCATGGCACCTCGACGCCGGTGGGCGACGTCGCCGAACTGCGCGCCGTGCGTGAAGTCTTTGGCGACAAGCTGCCGAAAATCAGCTCCACCAAATCCCTCTCCGGCCACTCCCTGGGTGCCGCTGGCGTGCAGGAAGCCATCTACTGCCTGCTGATGCTGGAAGGCGATTTCCTGGCCGGTTCCGCCCATATCGAAACCTTGGACCCGGAAGCCGAAGGCATGCCGGTGCTGCGCGAAACCGTGCTCAATGCCGGCGTGCGGACTATCATGTCCAACAGCTTCGGTTTTGGCGGCACCAATGCCACGCTGGTGATGCGCAAGCTCTGACCTAGAACAAGCGTGCAGTACCCTTTCCTTGGCATCCTCCCCCTGCGCCCGGCACGCCACCGCCCCCACCCCGGCGCAGGTAGACCATGATGGAACCCTCGCTGTATTCCATTATCGGCGGCGAAGCCGCCATTGAAGCCCTGGTCCTGCGCTTCTATCGCAAGGTCATGACCGACCCGCTGCTGCAGCCCTTCTTTGCGGACACGGACATGGACCACCAGGTGGAGAAGCAGAAGGCCTTCCTGTCCTATGTGCTGGGATGCCCCGATGCCGCGACCAGGAACAGCCCTCCCCGTGCGGCAAAGGAAAAGACCGCCCCCCAGGAAATATCCTTGCGCCAGGCGCATGCGCATCTGGTGAAAAGGGGGCTGGACGACCGCCATTTCAATGCCGTGGCGCGGCATCTGCGCATCACGCTGGAAGAAATGGGAACGCCGCCATCGGCCACCGGGCGCATCATGGCCATCATCGAAAGCAGCCGCGACGAGGTGCTGGGCCGCTAGGCCGGCAACAGCTCCAGAACAGGCGCACCCTCCGCCCGGCCCCAGGCCGTTCCTATCACCGCCACCAGCACGTCCCCCTGCCACAACAGCGGCAGGCGATCCCGTTCCCAGGGCGGTACACCCTGCTCTTGCAGCAGGGTTTTGAGTTCACGCGAATGCGCCTGTCCGGCCAGCTGGAGACGCTCGCCACCGCGCCGGTAGTTCACATGGAAAGGGCCGCTGCCCGACAACAGGCGCAGCTCGCGACCGTCCGGCAGGCGCAGCACCGCCTGGCCATCCCAGTCAGCACACCAGCCGACCGGCAAAGCCTGCAACGGTTTCATGGCGTGCAGCTGCTGGCGATAGCGCCGCAGCTCGGCACCCGGCCAGGCCAGCAGCGGCGTGGCATCTTCGCGCGCCGCCACCACTTCCGTCAGGATTTTTTCCAGCAAGGCCTCATCCGGCAGCGGCAATCCGCCTTGCTGCAGCCAATGGCGCAGCAATAATTTTTGCCGTGCCAGCGAATGCTCCTGCAGCGCAACAATGTCCAGGCGTCCCTGCACATCCACCGCGGCCGACGCCAGCTCCACCGCCATTTCCTCCAGCAGGGTTTCCGCCTCCTGCAGGCGCTGCGTGGTGGCCGCCAATACCTCCTGCACGGCAGGCCAATGCTGCTGCAGGCGGGGAATGATGTCCTGGCGCAGGAAATTGCGCGCGAAACGGGTATCGCGATTGGATTCGTCTTCCACCCAGGACAGATGGTGCTGGCGCGCATAGGCCAGCAATTGGGCCCGTGACAACGCCAGGAAAGGCCGCCACAGCGGCACCGCCACGCTGTCATCCTGCTTGAAAACACTGACGGCCGGCATGGCCCCCAGGCCTTTTACACCGGCACCCCGAAACAAACGGAAGAGCAGGGTTTCCGCCTGGTCGTCACGCTGCTGGGCCAGCAGCAAGGCATCTCCCGCCTGCAGGCTTTGCGCAAAAGCGCGACGGCGCGCATCACGTGCGGCCGCTTCCAGGCTGGCCTGCTCCATCACCGTGACGCGATGCAGCTGCAGGGGAATCGCACGCTCACTGCAATGCGACTGCGCCTGCTGCGCCCAGGCATCGGCATTCGGACTCAGACCATGATGCACATGCACGGCCAGCACCGGCAGGCCGAAACGCGCTGCCACGCGCGACAAGGCATGCAGCAGCACGGTGGAATCCAGGCCGCCGGAAAAGCCCAGCACCAGGCGCCGGATTTCCGGTGCCTGGTGCTCCTGCAGGAATCGTGTCAGTGCCTGTTCAGGCATGGCGGCATTTCCAAGAAAAACGCCGGCAGCTGCCGGCGTTGTCACTACATGCAAGCTTACTGCTGCTGGCTGCCAAAGCTCATCAGGCGTTCATAACGCCGGTTGAGCAGCACATTGTCATCCAGCGC
>DASUXS010000116.1:0-10199 GCA_036377855.1 Moraxellaceae bacterium | reverse complement strand
GGCCCGAAGGGTGAGCGCAGCGAATCATCCAGCGCCTTTGCTTTTTTTTAGCGGCCTTCAAAGGCGCTGGGTCCCGGCCTTCGCCGGGGCGACAGGGGAGTGAGGTGGGCGTGGTGCATTGCCTGCTCAGGGCGACGGGTTGGGATGCTGCACATGAATCGCTTCAATCGCCGCCAGCAGATCATCATCCAGCTTCACCTGCAGTGAAGCGATATTTTCCTCGAGCTGCGCCAGCGACGTCGCGCCGATGATGTTGCTGGTCACGAAGGGCTGCTGGTTGATGAAGGCCAGGGCCAGCTGCGCCGGCGCAATGCCGCTGTCCCTGGCTAGCTTCACATAGGCAGTGATGGCGGCCTCGGCCTGCGCGTTCATATAGCGCGAGAAACGCTTGAACAGCGTGATGCGCGCCCCCTCCGGCCACTGGCCCTCCAGGTATTTGCCCGTAAGCGCGCCAAAGGCCAGGGGTGAATAGGCCAGCAGGCCCACGTCCTCGCGGTGCGCGATCTCGGCCAGGCCTATCTCGAAGCTGCGGTTCAGCAGGTTATAGGGGTTCTGGATGCTGACGGGACGGGGCAGGCCCTGGGTCTCGGCATTGTGCAGATAGCGCATCACGCCCCAGGGCGTTTCATTGGACAGCCCGAAATGGCGGATCTTGCCGGCCTTCACGAGATCGGCCAGCACGGCCTGGGTTTCCGCTATGGGCACGGTCTCGGCGGCGTCCTGGTGGCGGTAGCCCAGCTGGCCGAAGAAGTTGGTGGGACGGTCCGGCCAGTGCAGCTGGTAGAGGTCGATATGGTCGGTCTGCAGGCGGCGCAGGGAGGCGTTAACCGCTTCCTCTATATGCTGCCGGTTCAGGCGGGGATTGCCGCGGATATAGGCCATGGACTCGGAACGGCCGGTGACCTTGGTGGCCAGGATCACCTGTTCGCGCCGGCCGGGGCGGGCCCGGAACCACTCGCCTATGATGGTCTCGGTGCTGCCATAGGTCCTGGCCGTGGGCGGTACGGCATACATTTCGGCGGTGTCGAAGAAGTTGATGCCGGCCGCCAGGGCGGCATCCATCTGGGCAAAACCCTCTTCCTGGCTGTTCTGCTCCCCCCAGGTCATGGTGCCCAGGCAGAGCTGGCTGACCTGGAGGCCGCTGCGGCCCAAGGGGCGTTTCTGCATGGCGGGCCTCCTGCAAAGCCTTGATGCCCCACGGCAAACGGGGCGGAGAACGGGGTCTGAAGCATAGGCAGGGGGCCTGTTTGAAGGCCATGCCGGCTCCTGGATTTTTAGGTTTGGAAGTTGTTGCCTCTGCTCCGGCTCTTGGGTAAGATGCGCGTCCTCTTTGACGGGGTCCCTCGTCAGCAGCTTTTGTTTATTAGGCGTTAATGCAATGAAGACTTTCAGTGCCAAGCCGGAGACGGTGAAGCGTGACTGGTTCGTGGTCGATGCCAACGGCCTCACCCTGGGTCGCCTGGCGACCGAGCTGGCTCGTCGCCTGCGCGGCAAGCACAAGCCCGAATACACCCCGCACGTGGACACCGGCGACTACATCGTTGTGGTTAACGCCGACAAGATCACCGTGACCGGTAACAAGGCCCAGGCCAAGATGTATTACCACCACACCGGTTTCCCGGGTGGCCTGAAGAGCACGAATTTTGAAAAGCTGATCGTGGCCAAGCCCGAAAAGCCCATCGAGATCGCTGTTAAGGGCATGCTGCCCAAGGGCCCCCTGGGCCGTGCCATGCTGGCCAAGCTGAAGGTCTATGCCGGTGCCGAGCACCCGCATGCCGCCCAGCAGCCGCAAGAACTGAAGATTTGAGTCGGGAAGCCATGACTGCACAAACCAACTACGGCACCGGTCGTCGCAAGACCGCCACCGCCCGCGTCTACCTCAGCGCCGGCACCGGCAAGATCACCATCAATGATCGCGCCATCGACACCTACTTCGGCCGCGAAACCGCCCGCATGATCGTGCGTCAGCCGCTGGAACTGGTGGAACTGCTGGAAAAGTTCGATGTGAACGTGTCCGTCAGCGGCGGCGGCATCGGCGGCCAGGCTGGCGCCATCCGTCATGGCATCACCCGCGCCCTGATCGAGTACAGCGAAGAACTGAAGTCGCCCCTGCGTAAGGCTGGCTTTGTGACCCGCGATGCCCGCGAAGTCGAGCGTAAGAAGCTCGGTCTGCGCAAGGCCCGTAAGCGTCCGCAGTACTCCAAGCGTTGATCTGTCGGGCATGGCTGCCGCTATCGTGCGCCATGCCCTGCAGACGGTCCGAATGTTGGGGAATCGTCTAACGGTAGGACTACGGACTCTGACTCCGTCTGTCTAGGTTCAAATCCTAGTTCCCCAGCCAATTCAAAAAAGCCCCCGGCCAAAAGCCGGGGGCTTTTTTTTGTCCTGTGAAAAAGTCCGCAAATACCGGGAATTGCTGGTTTTTTCGCCAGACCTGCGCAGTCATCAACCTTGTAAGACGTGGGTGATTTATTTATGATCCGCAGGCTTTTTTTCTGCTCGCCCGGGGGCTACACAGGATCGCCGGGCGTCTTTGTGTCTCTTTTGGGAGTACATTGATGAGTACTGACGGCGTGAATGTAGGTCGCCGCCGGCTCTTGATAGGAGCCACCGCTGCGGTGGGTGCTGTCGGCGTCGGATTCGTGGCCGTTCCGTTTGTGAAGTCCTGGACCCCAAGCGCCAAAGCCAAAGCGGCTGGCGCTCCGGTGACCGCTGACATCAGCCAGCTGGAACCCGGCCAGAAAGTCACCATAGAGTGGCGTGGCAAACCGGTGTGGGTGGTGCGTCGCACTCCCGAGATGCTGGAAGGCCTGAAAAAGGTGGAAGCCGAACTGCTGGACCCTAATTCCGAGAACCAAGACCAGCAGCCGTCCTACGCCCGCAACGCCACCCGTTCTATCAAACCTGAATACCTGGTCCTCACCGGCATCTGCACCCACCTCGGTTGCTCGCCTCTGTTCGAACCGGAAAAGGCCAAGATCCAGCCGGACTGGCAGGGCGGTTTCTTCTGCCCCTGCCATGGTTCCAAGTTCGATCTCGCCGGCCGCGTCTACAAGGGCGTGCCTGCTCCCAAGAACCTCGAGGTGCCGCCGCATTCGTATCAGGCTGAAAAAGTCCTGATCATCGGCGTCGACAAGGAGCATGCATGATGAACAAGCTCTGGACCAATCTCATGGGCTGGGTGGATGCGCGTTTCCCCGCGACGGAAACGTACGAATACCACATGTCCAAGTACTACGCGCCGAAGAACTTCAACTTCTGGTATTTCTTCGGCGTGCTGTCCATGGTGGTGCTGGTCAACCAGCTCGTCACGGGCATCTGGCTGACCATGTTCTACACGCCCAGCAGCGAAGCCGCGTTTGATTCCGTGGCCGGCTACATGATGTATGACGTGTCTTACGGCTGGCTGCTGCGCTACATGCATTCCACCGGGGCCTCGGCCTTCTTCGTGGTGGTCTACCTGCATATGTTCCGCGGCCTGCTCTACGGTTCCTACCGCAAGCCGCGCGAACTGGTGTGGTTGATCGGCATGGGCATCTATCTCTGCCTGATGGCCGAAGGTTTCTTCGGCTATGTGCTGCCCTGGGGCAATATGTCCTACTGGGGCGCGCAGGTGATCGTGAACCTCGCCGGTGCCGTGCCTTTCGTGGGCGGCGCGCTGGTGGAATGGGTGCGCGGTGACTTCCTGATTTCCGGCGCCACGCTCAACCGTTTCTTCGCCCTGCATGTGGTGGCGATTCCGCTGGTGCTGGTGGCCCTGGTCTTCCTGCACCTGGTGGCCCTGCACCATGTCGGTTCCAACAATCCCGACGGCGTCGAGATCAAGAAGAACAAGGGCCCGGATGGCAAGCCGCTGGACGGCATTCCCTTCCATCCCTACTACACCGTGCACGACCTGGTCGGCATAGTTGTCTTCCTGGCTGTGTTCTCCACGGTGATCTTCTTCTTCCCGGATGGCGGCGGCTACTTCCTCGAGCGCCCCAACTTCGAACCGGCCAATGCCCTGAAGACGCCGGAGCATATCGCTCCCGTGTGGTACTACACCCCCTTCTACGCCATGCTGCGCGCCACGCCGTCCATGTTCGGCTCGGCCTTCCCCGGCGTGATCGTGATGGGCGGTGCCATCGCCATCCTCTTCGTGCTGCCCTGGCTGGACCGCAGCCCGGTGAAGTCCATCCGCTACAAGGGCTGGATGAGCAAGCTGTGGCTGGCCATCTTCGTGGTGAGCTTCGTGATCCTGGGTTACCTGGGCGTGGTGCCGTCCGACGGCCACACCTTCGGCCTGCCCAACACCGGCCTGGCGCAGTTCCTCACGGTGCTGTACTTCGCCTTCTTCATCCTGATGCCGGTCTATACCTCCATCGAGAAATGCAAGCCCGTGCCTGACCGCGTGACGGGGGGGAGCCACTGATGAAAAAGTTCATCCTCTTCGTCCTCCTGGCCCTGTCCCCGCTGGCCGTCCAGGCCTCCGGCGGCAGCGCCTGCGGTGAGCTCAAGCACTGCCTGCATGCCCCGGTGAATGCCCAGGACAAGGTTTCCCTGCAGAACGGCGCCAAGCTCTATGTCAGCTACTGCCTGGGCTGCCACACGGCCAAGTACATACGCTATGAGCGCCTGGCCAATGACCTGAAGATCGATCCCAAGCTGGTCCAGGAATACCTGAACTTCACCAGCGACAAGATCGGCGACCAGATGAACACCCTGACCAATCCCAAGGACCAGGCCAAGTGGTTCGGGGCTCCCCCGCCCGATCTCACGCTGGAAACCCGCCTGCGTTCCCCCGACTGGGTGTATTCTTACCTGCTCAGCTTCTACCCCGATGACAAGCGTCCCTGGGGTGTGAACAACAAGGTCTTCAAGGACGTGGCCATGCCGCATGTCCTGGCCGACCTGGAAAAGGAGCAGACCCCGGAAGAGTTCCGCCAGTCCGTGGGTGACCTGGTCAATTTCATGGCCTACATGGCCGAGCCGAACAAGTCGGAGCGTGAGCACATCGGTGTCTTCGTTTTGTTCTTCCTCGGCATCCTGATGATCCCGGTCTGGTTCCTGAACAAGGAATACTGGAAGGACGTCAAGTAAGCAGTGCGGACGCCCGGGCAAGCCCGGGCGTGTCGTCTAAGGGCGCGTGAATTTTTCGCCGCCCTTTTTGTGTTTTTAAGAGACGGCCATCCTTGGCCGTTTCCAGTGTGTACGGAGTGAAAAATGGGCGTGGTAACCCGCCGGTCTTCGATGACCTTCTATTCGGATGGAGCCGACCACTACAGCCACCGCGTGCGCATCGTGCTCGCGGAAAAGGGCGTTTCAGTGGACGTGGTGAATGTCACCGCGGCGAACAAGCCCGAGGATCTCGCTGACCTCAATCCCTACAACTCGCTGCCCACGCTGGTGGACCGCGAACTCTCGCTCTATGAATCCAAGATCATGATGGAATACCTGGACGAGCGTTTCCCGCATCCGCCCCTGCTGCCGGTGTATCCGGTGGCGCGTGCCCAGAACCGCCTGCTGGCCTACCGCATCGAGCGCGACTGGTGCCCGCATGTGGACCTGCTGCTGTCGGGCAAGGCCAAGGAACCGGCCGAGACCAAGGCACGCAAGGAACTGCGTGACAGCCTCATCACCATCGCTCCGATTTTTGCGGAAAAGCCGTATTTCATGAGCGATGAATTCTCGCTGCTGGACTGCATCGCCGTGCCCATCCTCTGGCGCCTGCCGGCCCTGCAGATCGAGCTGCCGGAAAAGCAGTGCAAGGCCATGCTCAAGTACATGGACCGCATGTTCGCCCGCGAGTCCTTCCAGGCCAGCCTGTCCGATGCCGAGCGCGACCTGCGCAACGCCTGAGACGGATGCAAACGCCTGCAAAGAAAAAGGATGGCATCGCGCCATCCTTTTTCTTTGCAGCACTTTCAAGCAAGGGCGCAACGGCGCCGGTGACGTGACATGAACTCCAGCCGTCCCTACCTGGTCCGGGCCATCTATGAATGGCTGAACGACAACCAGCTCACGCCCTATGTGCTGATCGATGCCGCCCGCCCCGGCGTCACGGTGCCGGCCGCCCATGTGAAGGACGGCCGCATCGTGCTCAATATCGCACCGGGCGCGGTGAAGGACCTGTTCATACACAACGAGTCGCTGAGCTTTTCCGCGCGCTTCGGGGGCGTGCCCATGCAGGTCATGGCACCCATGGCCGCTGTATTGGCCATCTATTCGCGGGAAAACGGCCAGGGCATGTTCTTTGATGGCGATGAGGATTTCCCGCCGGATGATGACGGCGGTGATACGCCTACGCCGCCGGAGCCGGAGGCACCCAAGCGGCCATCGTTGCGCGTGGTGAAGTGATTAACCGCCAATAAAAAAGGCCGCATTCGCGGCCTTTTTTATTTCCCTCTTACTTCAGTTCGTCATTCCCGCGAAGGCGGGACAAAAGCCCGAAGGGCGTTGAACAGCCGCAGGCTGGGCGAAGCGAATAATCTTCATGACGGGCAGCGGACCTTTTTTAAAGCCCTGCCTGAACCCTGGAGATTCCCGCCTGCGCGGGAATGACGGGGATATTTTAAATGACGTCGGAGGCTCAGCCCGCCGTCTGCGGCGCAGCCGCCGCTGCAGGCGCCGCCTGCAGATAATCCACCAGCTTCACGATCTTCTTCACACCCGAAACCTGCTTGATGATGGTCACCGCCTGGTCGGCCTCAGCCGCGGTGAGCTTGCCCATCAGGTAGACGGTGCCGCCCACGGTGAAGACCTTGGTGCGCGAGGAGGGATAACCCTTTTCAAAGGTCAGCGAGCTGCGGATGCGCGTGCTGATGATGCCGTCCTGCGAGCGCTCCAGGTAATAGCTGGCCGGTGCCACGATCAGTTCGTTATGCACCTGCTTCACTTCGGCGATCTGGCGCACCACTTTTTCCGCTTCGTCCTTGAGCTCCTGGGTCTGTACCTGGCCGGCCAGCAGCACGCTGCCGTAGAAGCTGATGACATTCACATTGGCGTCGCGGAACTTGGCATTGGACTTGTAGATATTGATGCCGGCCGAGTTTTCTATGCTGCTGTCCTCGATGCTCATGCTCAGCGTGCGTTCGCCGGCGGCACGGCCCACGGGCTCGGGGCCGGTGGCCGAGGCCATCAGGCTGGTGCAGCCCGACAATGTCAGGGAGGCGGCAAGCAGGGCGAGGGAGAGAGCGGACTTAGACATCGTTGGCTCCAAAGAATTCACGGTCGATCAGATCACAGCAGCAGTTCAGCACGAACAGCTGCGCTTCATGCACGCGGGCGGCGCTGTTGCCGGGCAGGCGCAGGTGCACGTCCTGGTCGCCGCGCAGGAGGCGGCCCAGTTCGCCGCCTTCGCTGCCGGTGAGGGCGAGCACGCGGCCGCCGCTGTCCTGCATGGTGCGCGCGGCCTGGGCGATATTGGTGGCATTGCCGCTGGCGCTCAACAGCAGCAGCACATCATCCGGACGTGCCAGCGCCTGCAGCGGACGGGCGAACACATCCTGGAAGCAGCCGTCGGCGGCGATGGCGGTGGTGACGGCGACATCACCCAGCTGGATGACGGGCAGGGCCGGCCGCTCACGTTCGTAGCGGTTGCCCAGCTTGCTGACAAAGCTCTGCACATTGCCACCGGAGGCACCGTTGCCACAGCAGAAAATGCGCTGGTCGCGCATCAGCGCATCGACCATGGCACGGGCCAGGCGCTCGATGTCGGCGGCATGGTATTCGGCCAGCTGCGACATGGTGTGCAGGCTGTCGGCGGCAAGCTTGATGATGTGGTTTTGCATGCGGACGGCCGCTCAGGTGGTAAAGGCCGCCTGCAGCCATTCGATATGCCAGCCTTGCGTGGTCGCTTGCAGGGCAAGCACGTCAAATCGGCAGTTGCAGCGGGAAAACTCGGGGTGATGGTGGAGAAAAGCCCCAGCGCTTGCAATGATTTTTTGTTGCTTGGCGCGGGTCACGCTGGCGGCGGCGCCGCCAAAGCCGGCATGGTTGCGCAGGCGCACCTCGGCAAACACCAGCACGTCATCCTGCTGCATCACCAGATCGATTTCACCGGCGCGGCAGCGGTAGTTGGCGGCCACGAGACGCAGGCCGCAGGCTTCGAGATAACGGCGGGCGGCGGCCTCAGCGGCTGCTCCCGTCGGGCGACCAGACGACGAGCGCAGTTCCATTGCGAACCTCGGCACAGGTGGGGGTGCGGCGCAGGTGGCGGTTGGGTCCGGCCTGGACGCGGCCGCTGCGCAGGGAAAGGGGCTCGCCGTCTGCCAGCGCGCTCCAGGATTTCACCAGGGTCCAGGCATCGGCACCGAAGGCCTGCAGGCGGTCATAGCCGGACACCGGGCGCGTGAAGCTCTGGTAAAGGGCATCCTGTTCCGGCCGCGCCGCTTCCAGCATCCAGGGCAGGTCGCAGAAGCGCAGGCCATCCAGGTCCTTCTGGCCGCTGGCATCGGCGGTGGGGTCCCAGGCGCTGGACAGGGAATACAGCGGCAGGCTGCTGTGGAAATAGGTGAGGGCGGGCTGCACCTGGCGCGCCAGCGCCGGCGCGGCGAGGAAAAGCGCGTCCTGGCGTTTGTCCTGGCGGGTGATGTCGCGGATGTCGGCCACGATGCCGCCCTTGCGCGCCGGATCCAGCGTGACCACCTTGGGTACATTGTCGTGGCTGGCCTGCCAGGCCGCCTGGAAAAGTTTCTGCAGGCGCTGGCTGCCTTCGTCGGCGGCGCTGAGGATGAGGGGCTGGCGGATTTTCTGCTGGTCCAGCCACTGCACCAGGCGCAGGATTTCATCTTCCGGCGCCAGCGCGAACTGGTAGAGGTTGTCGGCGTAGCCTTCCACGCTGTTGAGCGCCAGCACCGGCAAGGGCAGGGGGCCGGCTTTGACCAGCTTGTCCAGGCGTTCGCGGTCCAGCGGGCCTATCGCCAGCGTGGCGCCATCGGCCTTCACCCTGGCCAGCAGGGTGACGATGTCCTGGCTGTCGCTGTCATAAAAGCGCAGCGAGGGGCTATCGGCGGCCTTGCCGCTGTCCTGATAATACGCAGCCAGGAATCCGTCGCGTATGGCTTCCGCCGCCTTGGCCATGCGGCCCGACTGCGGCAGCAGCAGCGCGATCTGTGCCTGGGCACTCTGCGGGGCATTCTGTGTCGGGGCGCTCCAGGCGGGGCCAGCGGCAAGCAGGGCCAGCAGCAGCGCCGCCACTCTGGTGTTACTGAAAAACCGCATGCCCAGCCACCTGCAATCCGAGGAAATCATGTCCGGCGTACTTTATGTGGTGGCCACTCCCATTGGCAATCTGGAGGACTGGAGCCCGCGTGCCGTCGCCACGCTGAAAGCCGTGAGCGTGATTGCCGCCGAGGACACCCGGCATTCCGGCCGCCTCATGCAGCATTTCGGCATTGCCACGCGTTTGATTGCGGTGCACGACCACAATGAAGGCGCGAAAGTGGATTCGCTGCTCGCGGATCTGCAGGAAGGCCGTGACATCGCGCTGATTTCCGATGCGGGCACACCGCTGATCAGCGATCCGGGCTACAGACTGGTTGCCGCTGCGCAACAGGCGGGCCTGCGCGTGGTACCCATCCCCGGCGCCTGTGCCGCCATTGCCGCGCTGTCCGCCGCCGGCATGGCCTCCGACCGTTTCAGTTTTGAAGGTTTCCTGCCGGCGCGCATGGCGGCGCGGCGCGAGCGTCTCAAAGCGCTGGCGGGCGAAACCCACACGCAGATTTTCTACGAAGCCCCGCACCGTATCCTGGAATGCCTGGAAGACATGCTGGCCGTGCTGGGCCCGGAGCGTCGCGTGACGCTGGCGCGCGAACTCACCAAGACCTTTGAAACCATACGCCAGCTGCCTCTCGGCGAGATGCTGGCCTGGGTGCAGTCCGATGCCGACCAGCAGCGCGGTGAAATCGTGCTGGTGCTGGAGGGCGCCGCGTCTGGTGCTGACGAGGAAGACTGGCGCGAAGCCGACCGCGTGCTGGGTCTCTTGCTTGCCGAGCTGCCGGTCAAACAGGCCGCCGGCCTAGCCGCGGGTATCACCGGCCTGAAGAAGAACGCCCTCTATGAAAGAGCCCTGCAGCTCAAGGGCTGAGCCGCCCGGCTCGGCGTTTCCCGGGGGCGGCCGCGCCCGCTGTCGATCCGCTGCAATTTCGCCTTGTATCCCCCGGGGCCGGCCCTTAAGCTCCGCGCCGGAGTTGGCTGGACGGTCGCTGCCGCGCTTCTGC